>CAZWGD010000029.1:8223-11443 GCA_964633235.1 uncultured Desulfobacteraceae bacterium
ATTAATGATTGCCGGGATGTTTTTTGTCCTTGACGGTATTATGCTGAACTATATTCTACCGGTGAAAAAACTGATTGATGAGGCAGAGCTGATCAATACGGCCAATCCTTCCCATCGGATCGACCTTAAGGGTAACTGGATTGTTGTCGGTTTGGGACGGCTGATAAACGAAGCGGCGGACCGCTTCGAGAATCTAAAAGGGAACGTTGATCAGGAGATTCGACTGGCCAAGGCCGAAATCGAAGCCGAAAAGAACATGCTGGCCGCTTTCATGGCCGAACTGCCCGATGGCGTGCTCATATGCAACTCAAAGGGGCGGATTCTGCTTTATAACAAACAGGCCAAAGGGCTTTTCACTCACCCCCAACAGGGCGGCCATCGCCGTGACGGTCAAAAGCGTCTGCAGGGCAGCAACCGGCCGGGGTTGACATCGGCCGGCGCCTCCAGGCATACCGGGGATAATTTTCTGGGTATCGGGCGTTCCGTCTTCAGCATCATCGATAAAAACCTGATCATACACGCCCTTGATGAAATGGCCGGAAAATCATACACCTCGCGAAAAAGCCCGGCACCCTCATTTGTAGTGGTGACGAAGGGAAATAAAATGCTCCGTGTAGAAGCCCTTCCCGTGCTGACCAAGTTGCGGAAATTAACCGGCTTTGTGCTGATTTTCAATGACATCACCGACAAGCTTGAGAGAGCCCGCAGGGTTGGCCTTTTACAGGAATCTCTGACAAAGCAACTGCGCGCCTCTCTGGCCGGAATTCAATCGGCCGTCGAGACCATTATAGCCTATCCGGAAATGAAGGCGGAACAGCAGAAACAATTCCACAACATCATTCATCATGAATCAACCCGCCTAGGTCGTGTAGTCGATGAGGCCGCCCTTGACGGTTCCGAACAAAAAACCCGCTGGCCCCTTGTGCCCCTGCGCGTCTGGGATGTGATCGTCGCTATTGTTCAGGAAGCGCAAACCAAGCTCGGCATCTCCGTCAACATGGAGATGTCCGATGAGGATCACCAGATCAGGGTCGACACTTACGCTTTCAAGCTGGTGGTTTTTTTTGTTCTAGTCCGCCTGAGAGACATCTCCGGATGCGAACGGTATACCTGCGCCTGCCGCAAAGAGGGGCGGTATGTAAATCTTGACCTCTATTGGGATGGGGACCCGATTAAAATCGAGGTTCTGCGAAAATGGCACGATCAGGTGCTGGCAGTTGAAAAAGAACAAATTCCGTTCACCTTGAGGGAAGTCATCGGACACCATGAGGCAGGCATAGGCTCTTCTTCCTTCAGCGACACGGAAAACGACAGACCGTTTATCCGCATCTTCCTGCCTTTTGTACAAGCCGTCAAACCCGATAGGTTGAAAAACATTACCATCCTTACGGAAGAAAGCCGGCCGGTTTTCTATGATTTCGACCTCTTTCACCAAGCGGGCCAAACCCCGGAATGGGACCATCGCCGCCTGACCGAACTGGAATACACCGTTTTCGATACCGAAACCACCGGTTTGGATCCCAAAACGGACGCCATCATATCGATCAGCGCGGTGCGTATCGTTAACTGCCGTTTGCTGAATGAAGAGGTTTTTGAGCAGTTCATCGACCCCCGTCGTTCCATCCCGCCTGAATCCATCCGCATACACGGAATTCAGCCGGAAATGCTAAAGGGGAAACCGACCATCGAGCAGGTGCTGCCTTCGTTTCAGTCATTTACCGAAAACACCATTCTCGTGGCCCATAACGCCGCATTTGATATGCGGATGCTGGCGATAAATGAGGATACGACCGGAATTTCCTTTACCAATCCCGTCCTGGACACCTTGCTGCTCTCGGATGTGCTCCACGTGGCCCACCAAAACCATGATCTTGAAGCCATTGCCAGGCGGATGGGGGTTACCATCGTCGGCAGGCATACCTCCATGGGTGATGCCATCGCCACCTGTGAAATATTTCTAAAAATGATTCCCCTATTGGCCAAACAGGGTATTCACACCCTGGAAGATGCCCGCCTGGCTTCCAGAAAGTCATCTTTTTCCAAACTTAAATTTTAAGGCTTTCGGTAAGGTAAATGAAAAGGTGGAGCCTTCACCCGGTGTGCTTTTAACCCATATTCGTCCGCCATGGAAATCGATAATCCGCCGACAGATGGTCAAACCAATCCCTGTTCCGTCCGGGCGTCCGTGTGAGGGATCATCGACCTGCCGAAATTCCATGAATATGACCTCTTGATCTTTTGGACTGATACCAATGCCGTTATCCGTTATATCCACCCTGAGGTAGTCAGGTTCAATATCAAGGCTGATATGGATTTTCCCTTGCCCTTCTCCGCAAAATTTTACCGCGTTGAAAAGAAGGTTTAGCATGACCTGCATCAGGCGATCCCGATCACCGGTAATCAGCGGGAGTTTATCCGGCAATTCCGCAGTCAGCGCAATGTTTTTACCCGCGACCAGTTGTTTGGTGGCCACAATCGAATCCGTTACCACTTTTTCAAAGTCTAGTTTTGAAATCTGCCATTCAATTTTTCCGGATTCGATCTTTTGGAAATCGAGAACATCATTGATCAGCCTGGATAACCGCTCGCTTTCCCTGACGATGATTCCTGAAAATTCATTTTGTTGATCAAGATCGATATCGGGGGTGTCATGCAGGATTTCGGCCAAGGCCCGTATGGATGTCAGGGGTGTCCTCAATTCGTGGGTAACGGTTGAAATAAACTCATTTTTTAGTCTGTCAAGTTCCTTGAGGCGCTCGTTGGCCGCCTTCAGCTCAGCCGTAGCCTTCTCCAGCTCACGGCTGTAAATAATCACCTGTCGGGTTTCATCGAGGATATGCATCACATCCCCAATACCCAGGGGCTCTTCTTTAACGACAGAGGCGATCATAACCCGTGCCGATGCCGATCCGATGGTTCCCGCCAGCAATTTTTCGGCATGGCTGATCAAGCCGGCATCCGCTGTCGATTCCTGGTCTCCGCCGATACGGCGCTTTTCCATATATTCGGCAATGGCGTCTTGGGCACGCCGTTTTCCTAAAAACCGTCCCAAAAGCGCTCGCAATGCCGGTATGGAGGCCGTGCCGCGCCAGAAAGACGATTCTCCCGTTTCCGCCGAGTACTTGAACACATCCACGAAAAGGGTGGCCTGGGTGTGCTCCACGGCGGTTTGCCGGGTAAAAAGGGAGACTCCGATGTAGGCACCCAAATTGAAAAACAT
>CAZWGD010000030.1:0-7841 GCA_964633235.1 uncultured Desulfobacteraceae bacterium
CTGTTGCGTAGTGCTTGAAGAACGGTTTCGTTTTTTTTTGCTTGGATTTTTTTCTTGAAAGGAAGGATGGTAATTTCTGCCATGGATAAAACCTTCGCTTGCCGGTAAACTCAAAAAAGAATTCTTGAATGGTCAGATTCTCAAGATCATACCGACTTCATCACATTGAAAATATTTCGGACAACGGCTGCATTCACCCCAGACCTTGGGGGAAAGCTCTTCTTTATCTTTGCGTTCGAAACCCAGGGCGGTGAAAAAGGCTTCGGTCAGCGTAAATGTAAACAGCCTTTTGACACCCAGTTGTTGGGCTTCCTCGCGCATAAAAGCGACGATTTCTCTCCCCAAACCATGATTTTGGAATTGCGGCTGAATCGCCATGGACCGAATTTCAGCCATGTCCTCCCACAGCACATGAAGGCTGCCGCAGGCGACGATGCGTTCCTCAGTCCGGTCATCACCCGCTTCCGGACTGACCGCCACCACGAAGTCCCTGATGTTTTCGTAAACATACTGGGGACCCCGGGGGAGCATCAGGTTTGACGCTGCGAAACCATTGATCAACCCTAAAATTTTCCTGACATCCGAAATCCGAGCCTTCCGTACGTTGACACTGCCCACATCACTGCTAGAGATGGGGGGTGCCTTCTTTGACTGGTGGGCTATCTTTTCGCCGTCCGGTCCGGGGTCCGGGGGAATTTCATAGGACATGCTCAACGGCCCTCACAGTGATAATGGATTGATGAAAACGGCATTTCGGTGAAAGCCGGCCAAGCCTGCTCACTAGGGTCTCCATCTTGGGCGTCGGTTTCATTTACCCTGGTAATAATCCTGCAGACACTTGTAATCGAAGGGTTTTTTCTTATATATCCGCAACCCCCTCACGATGGCCTCGGCCGCAGAAAGCGTGGTGATAAAAGGGACCCCGTATTTTATGGCCGTTCTGCCGATGGCATATTCATCCACACGGGACCGCCGCCCCAAAGGCGTATTGATGATCAGATCTATATGGTGATTTTTGATATCATCCACGATATTGGGGCGCCTGCTACCCACTTTGGCCACTGTTTTGACCGGTATCCCCCTGTCGGAGATAAAACCCGCCGTCCCCTGGGTGGCCACCAGTTGACATCCCATGTTGTGCAGATTCTCAGCAATGGGATACATCCTGGCCTTATCATTATCGTTTACGCTGATAAACACGGTCTGAGGATTTGAAATCGTGATGCCGGTGGACTGGTAGGCTTTGAAAACAGCTTCTCCAAAGGTGGGGGCGATACCCATGACCTCACCGGTTGATCGCATCTCCGGCCGTAGAAAAATATCGGCTTTGTCAAAGCGGTCAAAAGGAAACACCGACTCCTTGACCGCCACGTAGGGCAGCTCCGGGTTGAATACATATCCCAGTTGGTTCAGCTTTTTACCCGCCATGACTTCCACGGCGATCTTGGCAATGGGCGTACCGATAGCCTTGCTGACAAAGGGGACGGTTCTGGAGGCACGGGGGTTTACCTCGATGACGTAAAGGGTGTCGTACATGATGGCGAATTGAATGTTGATCAAACCCCTGACGTGCAGGGCTTCGGCCAGAATACGCGTGGTCTCCCCAATATCGTTATGCTGTTCACGGGTGAGCAGAAAGGGGGGCAGCACCGCCATGCTGTCTCCGGAATGAACCCCGGCCTCTTCGATATGCTGCATAATTCCACATATTTCGGTTGTTTCTCCGTCAGATATGGCGTCTACATCGAATTCAAAGGCATCTTCAAGAAACCGGTCCAGCAATACCGGGTGTTCTTCGGAGGCACTGACGGCGTTTTCCATATAGTAGTTGAGCGATTCCAGATCATAGACGATCTCCATCGCTCTGCCCCCCAGCACATAAGATGGGCGGACCACGAGGGGGAAGCCGATGGTTTTGCCCACCTTTATGGCCTGCTCGACGGAAGTAGCAGTGCCATATCGCGGATGGGGAATACCCAGTTCGTCCAGCAGACTGCCGAACCGGTCCCTATCCTCGGCCAGGTCGATGGAGTCGGGTGTGGTACCCCAGATGGGGAAGCCGGCCTTTTCAATGGATAGGGCCAGCTTCAAAGGGGTCTGCCCGCCGAATTGAATAATGACGCCGTCGGGACGTTCTAGTTCGAGAATATTGAGGACGTCTTCATAGGTCAGGGGTTCAAAATAGAGTTTGTCGGCCACGTCATAGTCAGTGCTTACCGTTTCCGGATTACAGTTGACCATAATAGCCTCGATTCCTAAAGATCGCAGGGCCAGGATTCCGTGGACGCAGCAATAGTCAAACTCGATGCCTTGGCCGATACGGTTGGGTCCCCCCCCGAGGATAACCACTTTCTGATTTTTTGAGGGATGGGATTCGTTTTCCCGGTCATAGGTGGAGTAATAGTACGGGGTGAAGGATTCAAACTCTGCCGCACAGGTATCCACTATTTTAAAAGACGGTAAAATACCGGCCTCTTCCCTGAGCCTGCGGATCTCTTTCTCTGTGTGGCCGGTCAGCAATCCAATATGACGGTCGGAAAATCCCCATTTTTTCGAACGTTTCAAGGTTTCGGTCGTCAACCGCCGGGTTGTGCTACTTTCCGAAACGATCTTAGATTCAAGCTGCTGCAGTTGAAACAGGTTTTGCAGAAACCAGGTGTCTATTTTGGTGATGCGGGAAAGTTCTTTGGGCGATACCCCCATGGAAAGGGCCGACCAGATCTTTAAGATGCGGTCAGGTGTGCCGGACTGAATATCTTGAAGAAGGGATGCCTTAGTCATGCCGGATATAGCGCCATTGCCCAGGGCATGAAATCCGCTCCAGCCGTTTTCCAGGGATCTCAGGGTTTTATTAAGCGCCTCTTTAAATGTTCTTCCGATACCCATGGCTTCGCCGATGGACTTCATCTGGGAGGTCAACTGCAGATTGTTGCCGGGGAATTTTTCAAAATCCCAGCGCGGTATTTTGACCACCACATAATCGATGGCAGGCTCAAAGCAGGCCGGAGTTTTACGGGTAATATCGTTGGAAATTTCATCAAGATGATACCCCACGGCCAGCTTCGCCGCGATCTTGGCAATGGCCAATCCGGTGGCTTTTGAAGCCAGGGCGGAACTGCGGGACACCCGGGGATTCATTTCGATGACCACCATGTCGCCGTTTTCCGGATTGAGGGCGAACTGAATGTTGGCACCGCCGGTTTCAACACCTACCCGGGTGACGATTTTTTTTGCGGCGTCCCGCATGGCCTGGTATTCGACATCGGTTAAAGTTTGAGCCGGCGCCACGGTAATGCTGTCCCCGGTATGGATTCCCATCGGGTCAAAATTTTCAATGGAGCAGACGATGACGAAGTTGTCGGCTCCATCCCGCATGACCTCCAGTTCATACTCTTTCCAGCCCAGGACCGAGGTCTCGATCAGTATTTCGGTTGCTGGACTGGCGCTCAGTCCCCAATTGGCGGCCTGGGCAAACTCTTCTTGATTATACACCACGCTGCCGCCGATGCCGCCCAGGGTAAATGAGGGGCGGATGATCAATGGAAATCCGATGCGCTCACGCAGGGCATGGGCTTCTTCAAGGGTATGGGCACAGCCCCCCGGCGGCACCTGCATACCGATATCCTGCATGGCGATTTTGAAGAGGTCCCGGTCTTCAGCCACTTCTATGGTGTCGAGCCGGGCACCGATTAGCTCAACACCATAGGTATCCAGGACATTGTTATGCGCCAGGGCCACCGCAAGGTTAAGGCTGGTTTGGCCGCCCAGAGTAGGGAGCAGCGCATCGGGGCGCTCTTTGGCGACAACCTTTTCCACCGCATCCACGTGCAGCGGCTCTATATAGGTCCTATCGGAAAATTCCGGATCGGTCATGATCGTCGCCGGGTTGCTGTTGATCAGGGAAACGATGAAACCCTCTTCCTGCAGGGCCTTGCAGGCCTGGGTCCCGGAATAGTCAAATTCACAGGCCTGACCGATGACGATGGGGCCGGAGCCGATGACCAAGATGCGTTTTATATCTTTGCGTTTAGGCATGAAACTTCTTAATGTCCTCTAGAAATACCTCAAAAAGATAACGGCTGTCGTGGGGGCCCGGGGCCGACTCCGGATGATACTGAACCGAAAATGCCGGTATTGACTTGTGCCGCAGCCCCTCGAGGGTCCCGTCATTCAGGTTGATGTGGGTGATCTCGATATCGTCCTGTGGCAGACTGTCAATGTCCACGATAAAACCATGGTTTTGAGATGTGATCTCGACAGCCCCCGTGGACAGACGCTTTACCGGGTGGTTTGCGCCATGATGTCCGAATTTCAGCTTAGTGGTTTCCCCCCCCAGGGCCAAGCCTAAGATTTGGTGACCCAAACAGATACCGAAAATGGGAATTTTTCCCAGTAGGTGCTTGACCGATGCCACGGC
Organism: uncultured Desulfobacteraceae bacterium; assembly: GCA_964633235.1. Lineage (GTDB taxonomy): Bacteria > Desulfobacterota > Desulfobacteria > Desulfobacterales > CAZWGD01 > CAZWGD01. The sequence goes on from CAZWGD010000030.1 coordinate 4,418, forward strand.
GTAATCAACCGGTTCAGGATCCCCGGGCCCGTTGGACAGGAACACGCCGTGGGGTTTCCAATCCATCACTTGGTCTATGGGTGCCTTGGCCGGGAAGACTTTCAACTGGCAGCCATAACCGGAAAACATCCTCAGAATGGAAAATTTGACACCGAAATCGTACACTGCAATCCGCCATGGTTGGGAATCATGTCGGGCGTCGTCGTCATCCAGCGGCCATTGGTACGGTTGGTGACAGGTGACCGTGCTGACGATATCCCTTCCCACCAGCTTTTTCCCTTCCCTCAAACTCGAGAGCAGGGTGTCGTCGGGCGTGTCCGCGGAGGTGATCATCCCCATTTGAGCGCCATGATCCCTCAAATGGCGGGTGAGCGCCCGTGTGTCGATATCACTGATTCCCGCGATATTATAATGTTTCAGATACTCGTTCAGGGATCGATCGGCCTGCCAATGACTGACCACGGGGCTGTACTCGTGGATGATAAATCCCGAAGCGTAAATCCGGCGGGACTCGAAATCGGTGGAATTGACGCCGTAATTTCCAATTTGTGGATAGGTCATGACGATCAGTTGAAAATGATACGAGGGGTCGGTGAGAATTTCCTGGTATCCGGACATCGCGGTGTTAAACACCACTTCACCAATGGCCGTAACTTCGGCACCCAGAGGGCTGCCTTTGAATATCGTTCCATCGGCAAGAAGCAATCGTGTGTTCATATCGAGTAACGATCGTATGGGTTTATAATCAAAAAATTATCGAAGAATTGTCAGGGTAACACTCCGATCCGAACACTTAAGACTAATTGAAGAAATCGAAAACCGCAATATTTTTCTCGGTACGCTTCTCGGTCTTGACGGAAACATATCGAGTTGGTAGGAAGGGTGGCCTATGAAACCATCTGCGTACACGTACAACCATCTCCGCAGGGAGATGGTCAGAACCCAAATTCAATCCAGGGGGGTTAGCGACCCCGGGGTGCTGAACGCCATGCTGAAGGTTCCGCGGCACCTTTTTGTCAGTGAAGCTTTGCGGGATCAGGCCTATGGCGATTTTCCGCTACCCATAGGTGAGCAGCAGACCATCTCACAACCCTACATAGTGGCTGAAATGACCCAGGCATTGGCCCTCACATCCGAAGACCGGGTACTTGAGCTGGGCACCGGCTCCGGATACCAGGCCGCCGTTCTGTCAGAAATCGCCTTCCGCGTCTATACCATTGAACGTATCTATTCGCTGTATGTCAGGGCCCGGAAACTATTTGACGAGCTGCGTTATCATAACATCGTTACCCGGTACTCGGACGGCACTCTGGGCTGGGAAGCCGAAGGTCCTTTTGACGCCATCATCGTCACCGCCGGTGCACCCAAAATCTCCTCCATTTTAGTCAATCAACTTGCCATGGGGGGGCGAATGGTCGTACCGGTTGGGGATCAATTCTCCCAGGAGCTGGTTAAAATCCACAGGGATGAGACCGGCATCCACAAAACCTTCCTGGGCGGCTGCCGATTCGTTAAGCTGGTGGGTGAAAACGGGTGGAAAGAATAGGGATGCTCAGACGGCTGTACGACTGGGTACTTCACTGGGCGGAGACCCCTTACGGCACATGGGCATTATTTATCCTTGCCTTCAGCGAGTCTTCCTTTTTCCCTGTTCCCCCCGATGTTCTTCTGATTGCACTGGCCGTGGGGCAGTCAAAAAAGTCCCTGAAATACGCTTTGACCTGCTCCATCGGGTCCGTACTGGGCGGATGTTTCGGTTACCTTATCGGCTGGCAGTTTATGGCCGGTATCGGTGATAGAATCGTCGACTTTTACGGGTTGACGGACAAGGTGGCGCATATTCAGCTCCTGTATAACAGGTATGATGCCTGGGCCGTGGGGATTGCCGGGTTTACCCCTATTCCTTTCAAGGTATTCACCATCGCCGCCGGCGCCTTTCAAATCAATTTCGTCGTCTTTGTGCTGGCCTCTTTGGTATCACGCAGCGCCCGGTTTTTTTTGGTGGGAGGGCTTATCTATCTTTTCGGACCGCAGATCAAAAACTTCATCGACACCTACTTCAACATCCTAGCGGTAATATTTACGGTTCTTTTGCTGGGCGGGTTGGTTTTAATTCGATATGTTTTTTAAGGCCGACCCTTTTCGTAAACGTAATCCCGCACCACCAGCCACGATGGAAAGCCTACGGTGTATCGGCCTTTTCCGAAGGGTGTCCATATTTCTCTTGCAGTTTCTCCAGGACATGGGCCGGCACCATGCCTTCCACATCGCCGCCGAACTGAGCGGCTTCCTTGATGATGGAAGAACTGGTAAAGATCCAGCTCAATCCGGTCATTAAAAAAACCGTCTGGATGTTCCGATTCAACCTTCGGTTCATCAATGCCATCTGAAATTCGTATTCAAAATCGGATACGGCACGCATCCCCCTCAGAATGGCGTGAGCCCCGCGTTCAACCACATAATCGACAGTGAGGCCGTTAAACGTATCTATTTCGACGTTTTTTAAACCGGCAAGGCTTTCTGCGAGCATTTCGATGCGTTCATCAACACCGAAAAGAGCGTTTTTATTCGGATTCTGCAGGATGGCCACTATGATGCGGTCAAACAGGCTCAACCCTCTCTCAATAATATCCAAGTGTCCATTGGTCACCGGATCAAAGGATCCGGGATAAATTGCAATCCTTTCCATGTGCGGCCAGGTCCCTTCGGTTCAAGTTATGCGGCGGTGGCATGCGGCGTTCGCCCAAAACGGCTAGGCGTGAAAGTAAACCGCCGATGCAGCGCCCTATAGCACACATGCGAAAAATGATACAAGGGTTTTTCCATACCGGCGCTGGTCCGTCATTCGAAGCGCTCCGAGCCCTTCGGGAATCGATTCCCCTAAGGCGTGTTCAATAACGATGGTAGCGGTGGGGTTCAAAGAACCGGTATTGAGGAGGTTCAAAAGGGTGGGTCGGACCATGTTGCGGTCATAGGGGGGATCCATGAATACAAGATCAAATTGGCTTGTATAGGCCTGCAAGCAGTTCAGGTTGTTTACAATATTCCAGCGGATTACGCGCGTCCTGTCATCCAGGCCGCAGGTGCTGATATTTCGACGGATGACGCTGACGGACAGGCCGTCACCGTCCACAAGTACGGCCGATCGCCCTCCCCGACTCAGGGATTCCAGGGCAAAAGTCCCGGTTCCGGCAAACAACTCCAGGACAACGGCATCGACAACAACGGGCCCCAGGATATTAAAGACGGCTTCCCGGGTACGATCCGAGGTGGGCCTTGTGCGGTGTCCCTTTGCCACGAACAGTTTGCGGCCCTTGAGTTTGCCGCCGATGATTCTGATCATTGGGCCTGCCACGCCTCTGTAAGATTCCAAACCGTGCGATTCCCGGTCGGTGTGACCTTTGTCAGCTCGGTTTCAGCGAAC
>CAZWGD010000030.1:7851-11425 GCA_964633235.1 uncultured Desulfobacteraceae bacterium
ATTACACCGTCACCTCACCACGCAGAACCGACCCCGCCGTGATAACCGCCGGTGACGTGCTTTTATGGCGGATGGTCGTGCGGCCTACAACGGTTACACCACCCTCAAAAAAAACATCTCCGTGGATAGCTAGGGATTCACAGTCCACCAGCGACGGCACACCCTTTGAAAACCGGCGGTTAAAGTCATCGACTTTCTGGTAGTAATCGGGATTCAGGTCGATCTTCAGCGGCCCAAGAGTTCTTTCCGGGTTGGCAATGATGTCACCGGCTGGGGAAAATAAGTAGCAATCCGAACGTAACACCATAAGATCGTTAGATTTTTTAACTGGAAGAAAGCGACTTCGCGGTATTTTCACAGCCGTGGCTCCGTCGAACAGGGATATGGCGGACCCCATGGCGGTTTCGATCTGGTACACTCCGGGGCTTTCATCGTCCCTGGGATCCACGGTTTTGCGATTTACAATCATGGGCAGATGGAGGGCTTTGTTTGTTTTCAGCAGGTGTTTCAAAAATACCAGGTTGACCCAGATATTATTGGTATTGAAGAAGCGGTACCTGTTGATATCCGTAAAGGCGGTCAACTCTGTTGCTGGGCATTGGGCGGATTCCCGCAACACCAGCCGGCCGTTATTTAGTCGGGCCAGGTGACCGCCCTTAATGTCCGACGGGGTTTTTTCAGCCACCTCCATCATAAAGGGAAACCGATTGGCTTCAAAGTAGCCCAGCAGGGCGGCATCCATAGTGGCGCCTAAATTATCCACATTGGCGATGAAAGCATACTCAATATCCATAGAAAGCAGCTCATCCAGAACACCGGAAGCATAAAGGGATGTAAACACGTCGCCATGTCCCGGCGGGTTCCACTCCAGGCCGGGTTTCCAGGGCCAGTTCACCGGCGACAGGCCATTGATCATCACCTTGGGGTATTTATTCTGCATGAACAGCAGGGGTGAACGGGTGGTGGCCATACCCGCCAGGGCGCGCAGGGTTTCGTCATGGGTGCTGAAGCTATTCATCAGGCAGAGGGGTATCCCGCCCCTTTCCGCCTGCCTGACAATGATGTCCAGAAAGGACTTACCCTCCTTAACGGTCAGAAGAGACTTGGGCCCGGTGAGGCCCATGCTGGTGCCCAGCCCCCCGTTTAATCGAATCATTACCGCGCGTTGCATGGCCTTTGCGCCGGCTGTTTCATAGGAGCCTAGATCCGTGGCATCCGCCAGTTCACCGGGTGTGACGGGGGTTATTTCGGCATCGGAGATCATGCCCCTTTCTCCGTTTGCCAGGCACCGGTAGTAGTGCGCGAAGGTATCCATGGCTATGGCGGAAGCATCCTCTCTAGCCATCTTGGATTTAAAGGCCCTCAGTTGCTCGGATGTCTCCGCGTTGTGCATGGATATTCCTGTGCAGTTCTGGGTCGGCGGCATTACCGCACCGCTTGTGAAATAGGCGAAAAAATGAGGCCTTTTTTTAGCTTTCCGCCTCCTTTTCGAGTTCATCCAGCCTGTCAGGATCGGAAACGGCAATATCCACGAGGCTCTTGGGAACGGCGCTCTGTTCGCACATGACCCTGATTTCCTTTTCCTGGTCACTGAATTCCATGATTTCGCGAACAGATTCGATATAGTCGAGCATCTCATCGGCCGGTATATCTTCCAGCGCGGGTCCCGCGGCGGCTTCTTTTTTGCGGGCGGCTTCTTCTTCGGCCAGTCTCTGCTTTTCCTTCAACTCCTCTTCCATGGCCTGTTTGACAGCATCGATCACGCCCTGGTCGATTTTCAGCATTTCCGTCATCAGGGCTTCGGAGACGTTGTTCTCAAAGAGGTGTTTAACCTTTTCCCGGTCGGGCTTATCCGCCACGGCCTCCAGCAATGTGGTCACTCTGGCCCTTTCCGCGCGTTCCGCCTCGATTTTGGCCTTCACCTGATCCAACTGCTCCACGGTAATTCCAAGGGCCCCGGTGATTACTTCAGAGGCTACATCTTCCTCGATCAGGAAGCGGATCCCTTCTTCGTCGGGAAGACCTTTGGCCTTGGCAATCAGCAGGTCCAACCTGGTATTTTCGACAACGCGAACCACATCCGGCCTGCACTCGGGGCTTTTCAGTTTCGGCCACGCACCTGCGAGATCGTCCAGGAGAGCGGTAGTTGCCGCATATGGGTCCGCCAGGTCCTCCAGGGTAAATGTCGCGATGGCGGCATTAAAATCCTTTAAGAGGGGTCTGCCGGCTTTGCGCATATCGTTAACCGCCCATCTCAGGGACAGCATATTGCCCCCGTGGCGGGAGACATTGTACCCTTCTTTATCAAGTTCGCCGGCGATTTGTTGAATGGATGTTTCCAGGTTTTCCGCGGCGGCTTCCGGGGAGTCCAGTCCGAGGATTTTTTCCTCGATCAACAGCCAGAATGGCGTCTTTTCTACTGTGTCGCTTGTCGTCATTTCCCAATCTCCTTTACCTTAACGTAAACTGATTATAAATTTGCGGATTGAACTGTTCCGAAACCATGTTTTATCGTCGAAATGTGTTGACGAAAACCTCATTTTATAACGTTAGGGTATAGAGAATCTCCCCCGTGAGTCAAGGAAAAAAGCGGCAAGTTGATCAGCCGCTATAGGCAGATTATCTTTACCCGAAAATGAATCAAACAACGGTCCCCACAGCCAATTTGTGCGGGTCCTTTTTTTTTGAGAAAAAAATCAAAATCTTATAAGTAGGTAGCGGCTTTTAGATAGTGTTTTTGGGAAAGACTAGTGCAAGGAAGCCGTATGGTAATGCGTTGACGACCGATAACGCACCCCAAAATTATTTATTTTAAAGCCTATAGCGATTGGATCAGAGGTGTCTAAGAAATGGAAACCTTTATCCACGGCATTCCCAAGGCGGAACTGCATGTCCACATCGAGGGGACCCTCGAACCGGAATTATTGATGAGGCTTGCCGCCAAAAACGGTATTGCCCTTACGTTTAAATCCCCCGCCGATCTCCTCAGGGCTTATGACTTCGAAAATTTACAGAGCTTCCTGGATATTTATTACCAGGGGACCCAGGTTTTGCTCACCCAAACTGATTTTTATGACCTGACTTGGGCTTACCTGCAAAAAGCCCGGGAGCAGAATGTATGCCATTCCGAGATTTTTTTCGACCCCCAGATCCATACCGCACGGGGAATTGAATTTGCATCGGTGGTGACAGGAATTCAGCAGGCCATGGCGGATGCGGAAACGCAACTGGGCCTGTCGTCCAAATTGATTATGTGCATTTTAAGGCATTTGAGTGTGGCCGAAGCCATGGACACCCTGGAGACGGCATGGGATTTTAGGGACGGTATTGCGGCTGTGGGCCTGGATTCATCCGAACAGGGCCATCCGCCGTCCAAGTTCGAGCGCCTGTTCGAGGCCTGCCGGAAAGAGGGTTTTCACGTCATGGCCCATGCCGGCGAGGAAGGACCGCCGGCCTACGTGCGCGAGGCCATCGATCTGCTGGCCATCGAGCGCATCGATCACGGCAACCGGGCCATGGAGGACCGGGATCTGGTGCGCGATATCGTCGACCGTCAGTTGGCCCTAACGGTTTG
>CAZWGD010000031.1:0-11410 GCA_964633235.1 uncultured Desulfobacteraceae bacterium
ATTATCCGGGAGACCGGCAAATCAACCCCAAACGTAGGAGGTGTGCGATGATTAAAAAACAAAATTATTTGCTGATTTTACCGCTGGCAGTCGTATTTTCAATAGTAGGCCTACTAGATGCCAATTACGCTGATGCAATCGATTGGAAATTCTTTTCGGGTGCACGCTGTTTCGCAAATAACGGCAGACATGAAGTCTACCTGCAGCATCGATACACGGGCACGTATAACCGGCATGCAACTAAGAAATATCTGGTTACCTGCCCGATAACAAGAGACGAATACACCTCAGACCATGTCGAATATGTGTGGCTAAGAATTAATCAAAATGCCGCGACCACGACCCGGTGCTGGTTACGGTCTTCCGACACTGACGGATCCACTCACTATGCATCATCCAAAGAGGTTACTGGTTCGGGGTGGATTGGCTGGACAACCCCTTTCCCTTTAATAACACCAACTGCTGGAATACTTACGGTTCAGTGCAAGCTAGCCCCGAAAGCCTTCTTGTATAAAATCTACCACGGAGAATCCGGTGATACGAATACGCGTTGAGAACACCGACATTGACGTAGCACACTCGCTTATCAGAAAAGACGTGAATTGGCCAAGCTAACCGGCATACTATTACCGCTTGCGGTGCTATTAGCCGTCGGTCTGTTTTTCCTGAAGCTTTCCGGCCATGATCGCAGCAATGCCCATACCGAAAAAACCCTGGCGGCACTGGTCAACAAAGTCGGGGAGCTGCAGGAAAAACTGGAGACGCTGAGCGCTGAGACCGGCCGCTCAAATGTGTCTAAATATCACTCCGAGACCACCCGCCAACCTGTCGATAACATCGATGCAGCCTCGCTCACACGCAAATTGGCCCTGCTGGAGGATGAGGTCGTCACCCTGAAGGCGATGATCGAAGATGACATCGGCCCACGTTTAAATAGCATCCTCTCTCAACAAATCACAACGTCGGCCGATGATCAAGATACCGGGTATATGAAAGATGAAGAGCCTGCATCTACCGAAGAGGATCTGCTGAGGCAGGCCCGGGCGGAAAAGGAGCGACTAAATGAAACCCTCGGACAGCTTGACGCCCTCATGCTCAGCGACGAACCCGACCCGCATTGGAGCGGGATGATGACCGAAAAGCTGGGGGATATCCTGGATCGGACCACCGGTACGCTAAACGGCGAAACGCCCGCAAGCAGTTACGATTGCACCTCCACTCTTTGCCGCGTGGAGACCGTCGCCAGCAGCATTGAACAGGCGGAGGCCTTAGAAGAAGCCATCCTGGAGAACCTCTCAAACGAAACCCCCCAAACCATATCCACTAGGGACAACCGCGAAAACGGTGACATGACCGTCAGGTTTTACCTGTTCCGGGAGGGCATCAACATCAAAGACCTCCTGGGGACACAGCCATGATCTACCGCCTCTATCGGAACGGCCAGACTGCAAGGCATACATCGGCCGACAGGCCAAAACCACAGACACACCGGATTAAAATCTTTTCCGGGTGTTGAGTGCGAGGCAAACAGTGCCAAACAGCAACAATACCTGCATGCCCCGGCTCCAGACCGTGCTCTATCTCTCCGTATCTCCTCAACCCAGGGATGGTGGAAAAACAGCCTCCCACTTTCAACGCCCTTGGACGGGATGAACGGGTGCTGAAAATAAGGCATTATTCTGGTGCAAGCCTTAACTGGTGCAAGCCTTAAATAGATCGTTCTACAATAATCGGTTGGTTCTCTACCCGGACAATTTATCCCCGCCCCTTTTTACCACCGTCAGCAGCATCTTGAACCGTTTTTCGGCGGTCACCGAGTGGGGCACGTCGGCCGGCATGACCACCGCCTCCCCTGTTTTGGCCGTCATCTTCTTGCCGTCAATCACGATCAGCGCCTCCCCGTCCAGAACCTGCACCAGGGCGTCCCCGGGCGCGGAATGGGTACTGACCCCCTCCCCCGCGTCAAATGAGAACAGGGTGATGCCAACCCCCTTGTTTTGGGCCAGGGTGCGGCTCACCACCCGGCCTTCTGCGTAATCCACCAGACCGACCAGCACCTGGGGTTCCGCAAACCTGATATTCTTAATCAATTTCGCATCGGTCATTTTGACCCTCCTTTCTGTTTTCAGCCCTTCCCATAGTCGATCCGGCGCGGTTTGTCACGCGCTTTCAAGATGCAGCCCAGGACCCCGGGATAGCCGTTAACGCCGCTTTAAGAGGGAAATGACGGCCGGTCGTCCAGGCGACCTTTACCTTGACACGCCACCCGCTTTCGGCCATACTGCCGTGTCATTAGAATTCGGTTCAACTCCCGGGGTTTCAGTTGAATAGTATCTTCTGATGAATAGTATCTTCTGAGCCGGATAATAGCTTGCCTTTTAATGAAGGGAGGGCTTTATGCATGTCAAGCGATTAACCCCCCCGGCCGTCCTCTTGCCGGCCGTCGTGCCGCTGGTTTTGATCATGATGCTCATCTTGCCCCTGGCCTACGCCGTTGAGTCCCCGCCGCTTGAGCAGACCATTCGCACCGCTGTGGAAGCGGTTAAGACCAGGGGTCCGATCGAGCTGCCCCTGATTACCTGGGGCGGCGATATCGCCACCATACTGGCCAACGGAAACGCCCTGAAAACAGCTTCCGGCAGCATCTTCGCCCAAAAGGGCCTCGATTTCAAACTGGTGCGGGAGGACGACTTCGCCAACCAGGTTAAGCGCTACGTCCGGGGCGACACCCCCTACCTGCGCGGCACCATGGGTATGCTCAACATGGCCGCCGACGTGCTTTCCCGCGATCCCCGCCTAAAACCGGTGATTGTCTATCAGCTCACTTGGAGTAACGGCGGCGACTGTCTGGTGGTGAAATCCGGTATCAAGAGAGCTTCGGATCTGAAAGGCAAAACCATTGCGCTGCAGGCCTACGGCCCCCATGTAGATTATTTGTCTAAAATATTGAAGGACGCCGGGCTGACCATGCGGGATGTCAACATCAGATGGGCCCGGGACCTCACCGGCACGGACAACACGCCCGTAGAGGCGATGTACGACGGCAAGGTGGACGCGGCCTTCATGATTATTCCGGACGGATTGATGCTGACCTCCAACGGCACCGTGGGAACCGGGGCGGAGGGATCCATTAAAGGGGCCAGGATTCTGCTGTCCACCAAGACGGCCAACCGCATCATCTCCGATGTGTATGCGGTAAGGAGCGACTATTTCCAGGCCCACACCGAGGAGGTGCAAAGCCTCGTACACGGCCTCCTCCTGGCGCAGCAGGAACTGAAAGCCCTGTTTAAGCATAAAGAAGCCCGCACGGGCGAGTACGGCGCCCTGATGAAGGCCTCGGCCGCCATCCTGCTGGACAGCCCCCAGGCCACCGGCGACGCCGAAGCCCTGTACGGCGACTGTGAATTCGCCGGTTTCAGGGGGAACGTCAAATTTTTTGGAGATCACAAATGGCCCCGCAGCCTGCCCAGATTGACCGACGAGATCCAGACGGCCTTTATCACCGTCGGCCTCCTCAAAAAGAAGACCGCATCGGTGCATGCCCGCTGGAACTACGACGAACTGCGGAGCGGCCTGACGGGCGTAGACGACATTGAAAGCCCCCGCTTCAAAAAGGAGGCCGTAGCCAAGGTCGTGGCCAGAAAGCAGGCCATGGGCACCCTGGACGAGGGAGAGTTGTTCAGTTTTGAGATCAATTTTCAACCCAACCAGCGCACCTTCTCCGCGGATTTGTACGCCGCCGAGTTTGAAAAGGTCGTGGACCTGTCAGCGACCTACGGTGGCGCCGTGATCACCATAGAGGGCCACAGCGATCCCCATAAGTACAACAAGCTGAAGAAGAAGGGCGCCGCCCAGGTCGTTCTGCGGCGGACCAAGCAGGCCGCCAAGAACCTCAGCATGAACCGGGCCCTGTCGGTAAGAAAGAGTGTCATGGATTACGCCGCCAGGAAGAACATCCCCCTGGATGACAGCCAGTTTACGGTGGTCGGACACGGCATCTCGCATCCCAAATTCGGAAATCCGAAAACCAAGGAAGAGTGGCTCGGGAACATGCGGGTCGCCTTTCGGATCATCCAGATCGAGGCTGAGGACACCGTTTTCGAACCGTTGGAATAGGGAGAAGACCGCATGAAAAAATTTCTGATCCCGATTGTACTGGTGATCATTTGGCTCGTTTCCTACTGCGGAGAGGAAACCCCGCCCCCCACTCAGCAACCAGCTCAGAAACCGGCCCAAGCAACGGGGGGCACGCAGGGCGGCCAGTCCACCGCGGTGCAAACCGGCCATCAGGCACCCGCGGATCAAACGCTTACCAAACAGCCGTCCACACCCTGGCCGTTCATTCAGGACGAGGCGGTCGAACTGGCCGAAAACCTGACCGCCAAGAATTACCTGCTGATTTTCGACGGATCCGGCAGTATGAATGATGTTGAGTGTTCAGGCAACCGGCCCAAAATCGAGGTGGCCAGGGATGCCGTCACGGAGTGGTCGACCGCCGTGGATGCGGACGCCAATCTCGGCCTGGTGGCCTTCAACTGGAAGGGCTGGTACACGGAACCCCTGGCCCCGGGGCAGAGGCAGCGCTTCATCGACAAGGTCCGCGGGGTGGAAGCGGGGGGCAAAACCCCCCTGTCTAAGGCGGTCAGCATAGCCTACGACCGCTTGACCGAGCAGGGCCGGCGGCAGCTTGGGTACGGCGAATATACCATCATCATCGTCACCGACGGCATCGCCAATAACGAGGCCCTCCTGGCGAGCCGGGTAAGGACTATTCTTTCAGCATCACCGATAAATATTCATACCATCGGATTCTGTATCGGGGAAGATCACTCGTTGAATCAGCCCGGTCTTACCATATACAAGTCCGCCGACAATCCCGCCGAACTCAGAAAACGCTTGCAGGAGGTTCTGGCCGAATCCCAGGCCTTCGATGATACGGCCTTCAACGATTAGGGGGAGTATTTTCCATGAACAAGACCATCCTCGGGGCCGCCCTGCTTTTTCTCCTGATCATCATCGGCGCCATGGGTGTCAAGCTGCTCCTGCCGAAGCTCGAAGAGAGCCGGCAACGGGCCACCAGCGACGCGGTTCGTACCAAGGATAAGATCCGCGTGGCCATGGATAACTGGATCGGCTATTTCATCCTGAGATCTCCGGAAATGAAAAGCGCCATGCGCAGGGCCGGCTACAACCTGGTGTGCGAGGACGACCAGGCGGACTACTCCGCACGCATGGCACGCCTGAAAGCAGGGGAGATTGACCTGGCCGTGGCCACCGTGGATTCGTTCATCCTCAATGCACGGCCCTTAAACTATCCCGGGACCATCATCATGGTCATCGATGAATCTAAGGGTGGCGACGCGATTTTAGCCAGAAAGGACCGGGTGGACAGCCTGGATGCCTTGAAGGGAAAGCCGGCCGTCAAGATCGCCTTTACCCCGGACAGCCCCAGTCATCATCTGCTGAAGGCCGCCGCCGATCATTTCAACGTTCCCGAATTGCTGCCCACCGGTGAATTTCGCATCCAAACCGACGGCTCTGAAAAGGCCCGGGAAAAACTGCTTGCCGGAAAGGCAGACATTGCCGTGTGCTGGGAACCGGATGTTTCCCGGGCCCTGGAAAACGACGGCATTTTCAAGCTGCTGGGCACCGAGGATACCCACCGCCTGATCGTGGATATCCTGATTGCCGGCCGGCGCTTTCTGGATAAGAATCCGGCGGCGGTCAAGTTGCTGCTGAACAAGTATTTTCAGGTACTTAAAAAATACCGCGATCAGCCGGATCAGCTTTTTAAAGATGTAAAGCGTGAGACCGGCCTCTCCAAGAGCGCCGTTAAATCCATGCTCAAGGGGGTCGAGTGGGCCAATTTCAGCCAAAACTGCAAGAAATGGTTCGGGATTTCGGCACCCGGACAATTGGCGGATGAGGAACTGATCGACACCATCGGATCCACGGTACGCATCCTGGTGAACATGGGCGACGTCGATGGCAACCCCCTACCCGATGATGATCCCTACCGACTGACCAACAGCTCCTTTCTTGAGGCCATGTTTTCGGGGGGCGTCACCGGCTTCAGCGCACCGGCATCCGGTGGGCCCGGCATGGTTGCGGTCAACTCCATAGCCGCCGAGTTCCCCCCCCTGACCGAGGCGGGTTGGAAGACACTCAAGGAAGTGGGCACCATGAAAGTCGACCCCATCGTTTTCCAGCATGGCGCCTCCGAGCTCGACCATCTATCCAAAACGGTCATTGACCAGGCTGTTGAACGCCTGAAGCATTATCCCAATTTCAGGGTGATCATTAAAGGACACACCGGTATTCGGGGGGATAAAAAGGAAAACATTCGCCTTTCCCAGGAGCGGGCGGAAGCCGTGGCCCGCTATTTAGATGTGGTTTACAACATGGATGCGGACAGGATCAGGGCGGTGGGTTTCGGCGGAACCAAGCCTCTTGATCGCAAACCGGGCGAATCCAAGCGAACATGGGCCTACCGCCTACCAAGGGTTGAACTGGTTCTAGTGCAGGAGGAATATTAACCCCGCCGAATTTGATTGATCATGAAGGCTAATCCGCTCCATTCATCGGAGCTTGCGGCACCGCCGCAAGCTGACCATTACCTGCCCGGGGCCATCCAGCGGGCTGTTTTCGAGGCGGGAATCAAGCATCCGGCGACCCTTTACCCAATCGCCTTGGGGTCGGCCGGCATCGTGGTGGGATGGCTCTTTTCGTTCCCGCTCTTTTATCTGGCAGGGTTCCTGGGTATCCTGGGCGGTATGACCTGGGCTGTTCTGCAGATCTTTTTCCGGCATGAGACCGTGGGCAGCCGCTATATCCGTCGGCTGAACCAGCGGCAGAAGCAGTACGAGCGCCACCTTAGAGATCTAGTCCAAAAAGAACTCAAGGCCTGTGAGGAAATGGCGGATTTACGCCACTATGCCGCCCAGGGCGCCACGCAGTTCAAAGCCATCCAGGAGAAATATGCCAATGTAAAAGAGCTTCTGGAAATGAAACTGCACAAAGAGGAGCTGACCTACGGACGGTTCCTGGGCGCGGCCGAGCAGGTCAGCCTGAGTGTGCTCGACAACCTGAAGGATATCGTGGGTATGCTCAAAAGTGCCGGCTCTATAAAAACCGACTATATCCAGGACCGTTTTAATGCTTTGACCGAGCCATCGGCTCCCAGCGAAGCGGTTTCCCAGGAGGCGGCCGCCTTGAAACAACGGCTGGCGATCCGTGATCGGCAGCTGCATGAGGTGAATCAACTTTTGATAAAAAACGAAGAGGCCATGACTGAAATGGAAAAGATATCCGCCGCGGTGGCCGAGTGGCAGATAGACGGCCGCTTTGCGGATACCGGTTTTGAATCCGCCATCGCCCGCCTGCAGGAACTGGCGGCCCAGGCGCATGCCTACAACGATTAGCAAAGGGGAGGCTTATGAACGACAGCAATATCCACGCTAAAAGCGACATGATGATCGCCGACCTTGAAAACATCAAGGAGGAACTCAACCTGGTCGATCCGTTGGATCCGGGCAGCGCCCCCCTGACGGCGACACCGGACCCCGAACTCGAGCAAAAGGCCGCAGACTTCGTAAAAACGGTGCTGGCATACGATCCCAACGACCCTTCCCAGCTGACGGAAAAAGATCAGAACGTTACCGCCGTTGAAATGCTTGGTGCCGCCGCCCAAACCGAAGCCGCTCACCGAAGCGGCATGCTCAAGGAACCCATAAGGAAATTGGCCGCACGGGGGGAAGACGGCGGTCGGGTGGCCAATTCTCTGGTGGAGTTGAAAAACCAGGTGGAGTCCCTTGATCCGGGACGGTTTGATTTTGAGGCGGGGTGGTTTACCCGTACCCTGGGCCGGCTGCCCTGGGTCGGTACCCCTCTAAAGAACTATTTTACCCGCTTTGAATCGTCTCAAACCGTTATCGATGCCATTCTGCGCGCTCTGAACGAGGGCAAGGCAGTGCTAGAACGGGATAACGTCACCCTGGCTCAGGACCAGAAAATGATGCGTCTTTTGACCCATAAGCTTCAAAAGACCATTCAACTGGGCATGCTGATCGACCAAAAACTGGATTACGCCCTGCAGCGGGAGATGGTGGCGGAAGATGAAAGGCGCCGGTTTGTGCAGGATGAACTTCTCTTTCCCCTGCGCCAGCGCATCCAGGATTTGCAGCAACAGCTGGCGGTAAATCAGCAGGGCGTCCTGGCCATTGAAATCATCATCCGCAATAATAAGGAGCTCGTCAAGGGTGTGGATCGGGGGGTAAACGTCACCGTCAACGCTCTCAACGTGGCGGTGACCGTAGCCCTGGCGCTGGCCAATCAAAAGGTCGTGCTGGACAAAATTGAGGCGGTCAATAAAGCCACCAACCGTCTCATTGCACAGACTGCGGCCCAGTTGAAGACCCAGGGGGCGGCGGTTCACAAACAGGCCGGCGGCGCCATGCTGGATATGGAGACCCTGAAGCAGGCCTTTACCGATATCAATACGGCTCTTGACGATATCTCCGCCTTCAGGCAGCAGGCACTTCCGCAAATGGCTAAGAACATCCTGGAGATGGATAAGCTGACCACCCTCACCGAGGCTGCGGTCAAGCGCATGGAACAGGGCAATCGTGCCGCACCGGTCATCACTCTGGATGTTTAGAATCTTGGTATGTAACTCCTATGTAAAAGATTTATGGAAATTCGGGCAAGATTTTTCCAAATCAACCCGCCGGATTCACAGTGGGTTTGGTTTCGGGTGTCAGATTTCAGGAAAGATCTCCTGCTGCCGGCATGCTGACACCTGAACACTGAACACTGAAACCTTTCTTAGTTGCGGCCGCAAGGCCTGCATTGGGGGTTGATTTTAGACTGTAATTGGGATTTATACAAATGGCGATTACCCTTTCAGCAGCCGGCTTGTCCGGGTGAGGAGAAATCATGTTTAAAAAAAGCGTGCTGATCTTAGTGATCATATTGACGGTGGCCTGTATCTCCACGGACAGAACCGAGGCCGGGGACACATATCGCATCGCTTGGTCTCACTATACCGGGTGGGAGCCATGGGAGTTCGCCAGATACAGCGGCATCATCGACAAGTGGGCTGAAAAATTCGGCATCAAGATTCAGCTTGACCTGGTCAATGACTATATCGAAAGCATCAACCTCTACACCGGTGGGGCCTATAGTGGCTGTGTGATGACCAATATGGACGCCCTCACCATTCCCGCCGTAGGTGGCGTTGACTCCACCGCCTTGATCATCGGCGACTTTTCCAACGGCAACGACGGCATCGTGGTTAAAAACGGTGAAGGGGTCGCCGACCTCAAGGGGCGCAAGGTTAACCTGGTGGAGCTTTCCGTATCGCATTATCTCCTGGCCAGGGCCCTGGAAAAGAACGGCTTGGTGGAAAAGGATCTCAAACTGATCAACACATCGGATGCCGATATCGCCGCCATATTCGCGTCTGAACCCGATGGCGCGGTGGTTACCTGGAATCCGCCCCTGATGCAGTGCCGCCAGATGAAGGACGCCAAACTGGTTTTCGACTCCAGTAGCATACCCGGTGAAATCATCGACATGATGGTGGTCAGAACGGAGGCCCCTGATTCCCTGAAAAGGGCGCTGGTGGGTGCCTGGTACGAAACCATGGCCGTCATGTCCGTCAAAAATAAGGCCGCCAAGGAAGCCATTGCCTATATGGCCACCTTTGCCGGCGGCACGGAGACGGAGTTCAGGGCCCAGTTGCGCACTACGGCCATGTTCTATAACGCCGCCGATGCGGCCGCTTTCACCGACAGCGGCAAGCTAAAAGAAACCATGGAGTATGTCCGGCGGTTTTGCTTTGATCACGGCCTTTACGGAGATGCCGATTCAATGGATTTCGTGGGTATCCGTTTTCCCGACGGAACCGTTGTCGGTGACCAGGGAAACATCAAGCTCAGGTTCGACTCCACGTACATGCACATGGCGGCCGACGGCAAATTATAGGCTTCCGGCAACGAACCCGCTTTCATGGGAAATAGGGGAATGCAGAAAAAACGCAACCGCTTTTTCGGCCTTCACGCCGATCCGCCAAGGGCTCTGCGTGTGTTACTTCCGCTCCTGCCTTTCATCCTGTTGATCACCATCTACCTAACGGCGTCGGGGATTCGACACGCCCAAAACCCCCACGATAAGCTATTGCCCACGATTTCAAAGATCGGTGGTGCCCTGAAGCGGGTGGCGTTTGAGGCGGACAAAAGAACCGGCGCCTACCTCCTGTGGCAGGATACTTACCACAGTTTGAAACGGCTGGTGCTGGGCATTGCGGTTTCCGCTTCAGCCGGCTTCATCCTGGGACTTAACATGGGCCTTTTGCCGGGAATACGCGGATTGTCCCTGGCGTTTATCACCTTTATCGCCAACATCCCGCCCCTGGCCATCCTGCCCATCCTCTTCATCACCTTTGGTGTCGATGAATTGGGTAAGGTCATGCTGATCATTATCGGCACCTTTCCCCTGATTACCAGGGACATTTATCTGGCCGTCAAAAAAATCCCCCGTGAAATGATCGTCAAGGCCCTCACCTTGGGTGCTTCTCAGCCGGGTGTTGTCTACCGGGTGGTCTATCCCCAGATTATGCCCCGGCTTATCGAAACCATTCGGCTTTCCATCGGCGCCGCCTGGCTGTTCTTGATTGCTTCAGAGGCCATTGCATCCCAAAACGGCCTGGGATACCGCATATTTCTAGTGCGCCGCTACCTTTCCATGGATACGATCATCGTCTATGTGGCCTGGATTACCCTGATTGCCTATATGGCCGATCTTTTGCTCCGAAAGTGGGTGGCCGCGAGGTACCCCTGGCACCATCCCGAAGACGATGTTTAGGAAAAAATGAACATGGCGAATCCAGCCTCGGCATCCATTGGCCCCTCCGGCAATCCATCCGCTCCCTTCCTTTACCTGGAAGACATTGTCAAGCGCTACGACCAAAAAATCGTTCTCGAAGACATCGATCTGGCAGTCAGGAGGCACGAATTCTGTACGATGGTGGGACCGAGCGGCTGCGGCAAATCCACCCTGCTTAAAATTATCCTGGGCCAGGAAAACCCGACCTCGGGAAAGATTTTAATGGGGGGGGAACCCATTGCCCTGCCCTCACCCGAACGGGGGATTGTCTATCAGCAATACTCCCTCTTTCCCCACTTGAGCGTACTGGACAATATCATGCTGGGCAAATTGCTGCCCCTTCCGTTTAAAGAGCGGGTCCTAGGGAAAAGAGACGCTCGTAGCGAGGCCATGCATTACCTTGAAAACGTCCAGCTTTCCGAACACGCCGCAAAGTATCCCCATGAGCTTTCCGGGGGGATGCGGCAACGCGTGGCCATCGCCCAGGCCCTGATCATGAGGCCCAAGATCCTGCTCATGGACGAAC
>CAZWGD010000032.1:0-11398 GCA_964633235.1 uncultured Desulfobacteraceae bacterium
ATTTATGGCTCGGGGGCTGCTTGGCGATGAAGGGGGCATGCAGCAAGCGGCCGGTTTTCGGCCAAGAAAAAAACATCCAGCCTGCGTGGGCAGCCGGGGCTTTGGGCCACCAATCCGCTTTGTGAACAGACGGTCTCCCTGACCACACCGGGGGGTACCCTGAAGTCCGTGCCGGCAATGTGATGCGGCACGGCTTGAATGATATCGGCCCATATGGGCATGGCGGCCTCGGCACCCGTGGCATGGATAGGATCGCCGTTATCAAAACCCACCCAGATCAGGGCGAGAATGTCGGGAGTATAGCCCACAAACCAGGCATCCCGATAATTGCTGGTAGTTCCGGTCTTTCCGGCTACCGGAAACCGGATACCTCTGTACTTTAGCCCCCGCGCGGTGCCTTCCTCTATAACACCTTTCAGCATGGAAGTCATGATAAAAGCCTCCCCCGGGGAAATCACCCGGTTAATGGTCATGTGACGCTGGTCTAAAATGCGTCCGTTTTCGTCTACGACTTCCTTGAGCGAAAGGGGATAGGGCTGAACACCATCGGCCGCGAAAACGGAATAGGCGCAGGCCAGTTCAAGAGGAATGACCTCGAATGCCCCCAGAGAGAGGGATGGAAAGGGTTTGATGGGTGTTGAAAACTGGAAGGCTCGCGCCGTGGTGATGATGCGGTCCAGTCCGATCTTTGCAGCCAGGTCCAGGGTGGCCAGGTTGACGGATTTTGCCAGAGCATCTTTTAAGAGTAACCGGCTCTCCGGGACGGGTGCAAAGTTTTTGGGGCGCCATTCCCTCCCGTCGATCCGGTAGGTTTTGCGTACATTGGCCAGCCAGGAGACCGCGGTAAAGCGGTCCAGGGCACTCAGATAGACAAAGGGCTTAAAGGTGCTGCCCGGTTGGCGCCTGGCATGGGTGATGCGGTTGAACTGGCTTGATCCGTAATTGCGCCCTCCGACCATGGCCAAAATGGCTCCGGTTTTGGGTTGCACGACAACGACCGCCCCCTGGAGCTTTTCCTCTGATTTTTGGCGGAATCGTTTGGGGTTGGTTTTTTCCAACCGTTCCAGGCCCTTTGTCAAGGCCGCTTCAGCGGCTTCCTGGACCTGGTTGTCCAGGGTGGTGAAAATGGATAACCCTAGACTGGAGAGGGCATCTCCGGGGTATAGCTCGCTTAACTGCCGGGAAAGATAATCAATGAAATACGGTGCTTTCCGGCCATAGGCGGTATACCCGATAGAGACTACGGGCAGCGGCAGCTCCGCGGAAAGCGTTTGGCGCGAAATCGTACCCGAGCGGTACATGAGATCCAGCACGGCATTCCGCCGTTGGCGGCAGCGTTCCTTTTCCAAATACGGGGAGTAGAGATTGGGGGCTTTGATCAGCCCGGCCATGGTGGCGGCTTCGCCCAAGGACAGTTCGCCAACCGGTTTTCCGAAATAAAAGCGCGATGCCGCGCCGACGCCATGAATGGCAACGGAGCCCTTCTGCCCCAGGTAGATTTCGTTGAGATAGATTTCCAGGATTTCATTCTTCTCATAGCGCAGCTCTATGATGATTGACATGATAAGCTCTTTAAACTTCCGACGTAAGGTTTTTTGGGGGGTCAGGAAAAAATTTTTGGCTAGCTGCTGGGTGATGGTCGATCCCCCCTGCAAAAAGGCCCCATGCCGCAGGTTGGTGTAAAGCGCTCGAAAAATGCCTTCCAGATCGACACCGTGGTGCAGATAGAAGCGGTTGTCCTCGGCCGCTAGTACGGCAAACCGGAGATGGTCCGGTACCTGGTCGATGGACACCAAGTCGCGCTGTTCACGTTCAGACGTGAAAAAAAGCATGATTTCCTGGGGTTCCAACTCCAGTATGGGCATGGATGTTTGCGTATCCAGGCGCTGGATATCGGTGATGGTGTCATGCCGAAACCTTAGGCGAACCGGAAATCCACTGCGTTTTTGCAGAGGGGTCCGGAGATCGTTGAGAAACAGGTCCACCCGATGGGGTCGGCGCCGTATCTCACCTTTGCGGGCGGGTGTACCGGTGACGTCGTGATAGCCTAAATCCTTAAGCAGATTGTCAAAAAGATCCCGATTCACCTTTTGGCCGGGATATATCAGGGTCGTATCGGAGTAAACTCTGGAAGGAACCCGCCAGCGGCGGGTTGAGAAACGCGTTTCAATCTGGTTCGATAGGGACCGGGCGTAGATCGTCAGGCCCAGCCCAGACAGCAGCATCACCAGGAGGGTAACCGCCCCATACCATAGAAGCCGCCTTTTTTTGGTTTTTCTCTTCTTCATGTGCAATCTCCAACCCGATAGCAACTTACAATAAGTTGATTCCGGCCGTCAATGATGTGCTTGGAAGGCCGGACAAGCAAAATTGGACCGCTGCGGAAAGATTGCCGGTGATCATGCACCAAAGGCGGCGGCCGGTCCGGGGGTACTAGGCAAACACGTTTGGATTTTGAGTGAGCGCCAAGGCTTCGCGGCGATGCATCGCCGCTACGCTTCATTAGCTCCAAATACGCCCGTAATGCCCAAGAGGATTAATCATTTTGACATTTTTACGACAGTAGTCTATCAACATGTCCATGCTATCAACGGGAGGAGCAGCCGAACGCGTCAACCGGGGAGACAGGATGGGGAGAGGAATGGTTAAAACCGTAAGGGGTCCGTTTCAATGAAGCGCCGTATCCTTGCCTTTTTTCTGGGAGTGATGACGCTCGTCATTTGCGTTGAAATCGGACTGCATCTTGTCGGCAGGGTGCATCTGCACCGTGCCACCGCTCAAAATGACGCTGTTCGAAACAGCGATTACCGCATACTGTGCGTGGGGGACTCGTTCACGTATGGCATTGGGGCTTCCGAGGGAAAGGATTACCCGCGCCAGCTGGAGGATGTATTCAAAGCCAACCTGCAAACCCCCCGCGTGGCCGTGGTCAACAGGGGCGTGGGGGCCTACAACACCTCACAGATACGGCATCATTTGCCCAAATGGATCCAAGAAAGCGACCCTCACCTGGTGGTCATTTTGGCCGGATCGGCAAACGCCTGGAACTATTGGGGGTACCGTGACTATCTAAAGGGAAACGGGTTGCGGCCCCGCTTGCGGGACTTCTTTTACCGTATCCGTATATTCAAACTGATCCGGCTGCTGGGAGACGATGTAAGCCACGATATGCCCCGCAACAGGGAAATTCAGGACCTGGAAGACCGTATCCAAAGCCATCCGGAATTACTGGAAAATTACCTTGAGCTGGGCCGCATTTACCAAGACATGGGCGATGTTACCAACGCTGCCGAACTTTTCAAAAAGGCCCATAACCGTTATCCTGAAGTATTGGAATTCTATAGGCAAATCGCCTATATCTATCTTCGTATCCAGGCTTCCGACGACGCCGTTTACTGGTTCAGTCGAGGTGTTCAAGCGGCACCCTCCGATCCGTCGAATCTAGAGAACTATCTGGAGCTGGGTCGGCTTTATAAACGCCTGGATGATTTTACACGCGCGATTGAATGGCTGGAAGCCGCTCATCGAGCCTATCCTCACAATGTGAAAGTTTACCGGGAAATCGGAAATGTATATCTGCGGGTCAATGATCCCGATAAGGCCATAGGCTGGTTTAAAAAAGGCATCCAGACAGCGCCGTCCGACAGCAGTTGCTACACTGCCGTGGGGGATGCCTATAACTGGATCAGGAAGCATGACGAGGCCATAAAGTGGTTCAAGAAAGCCATCCTGATCAACCCGCGGGATGCTGGCAACTATACGGGTATCGGGTATGCCCTTCGAGATTCGGAAAGGTCACAAGAGGCCATTTCCTGGTTCCTGAAGGCCATTCAAATGAATCCCCAGGATATCAGCACCTATTATGGACTGGCGGAGGCCTATAACGACACGAATGATGGTGTCACCATCGAAACGCTGGAGGCCCTGAAAAACGTTGCCCGCCAAAATCCCCTTGCCGACGAATACATTGAAATGTTCTCCTATCGAGAGCAAAAGGAGGATGCGGCCTTAATATGGATGGAAAGGGATATCCAAGAGATGATACGGCTTTGTAAGGCAAATGGGATCCGGATTATTCTGCACAACTATCCTTTTGAGAAGGATCAATTTGCACCGACCGCGGTCCTGGCTGAAAAAAACGGTGTTCTTTTCGTGGATAACCAGACCGTGTTCAACACCTTTTGGAAACGCGGGGAACCAAAGGATAAATATTTTGTTCCCGATGGGCACTGTAATGATTTGGGCTATCGGGTCATGGCTGAAAACCTCTATCAGAAAATAATTGAAGAGAAACTGATCGCTACGGACCTGTCTGTTTCTCTCTAGCCGCCATGTCCAATTAAGATTCACATGTATGCCGATGCTGTATAAAACCAATATGCGACCAAATTGCCTGCCTGCCGCTTATGGGCTGTCACGCAAAGACCTCACGGAAAAAATTTCCAAAGAACCAGGGGACAAGCAATCACGATGATGAGAGAAACGGGTCACAACCGGAATAAATCCCTTTATGGAAAACCGTTAACCAAGAAGCAGGGATTCACGATCCTATTGTTATCAATCACCCTGATCGGCATGCCGTTTTGCACGGCCCAGGGTGCCCAGGGGGCGGGAGGGCCATATCAGCACCCGTGGGATGACAGCCAGGCGCCTTATCACCTTAGATCCCCAGATAGATTGCAGGACCCGGTGTGGACTGATGGTATCTTATCGGCGGTAACCGCTGATGGGCCGGCCCCTATCAAGGACAGCGGGGGCCGCACACCGTCGGCGGTCAATATCCCCCTAGAGCCGGACCGACACATTTTGACCCATGACGGCAAGGGGTTGTTTGGAAAATACTCGCTACTGGCGGGGGATACGGGATATCTGCTGATACCAGCGGCGGTTGTCCTGGGGATATTATACGTGGCCCCGGAGAGCATATCCAACTGGGATGAAGAAGCCAAGGATAACTCCCTGGGGGACCTGGGCCGCAAATGGGGCCGCAACGTCCGCAACGGCCCGGTATGGGACGAGGACGACCTTTGGCTGAACTGGATCGGCCATCCCTACTGGGGGGCTACCTACTATATTCACGCCCGGCATTACGCTCACAGCAAGTGGGAGTCTTTTCTGTATGCCGCCCTCATTTCCACCTGCCTGTATGAGTACGGGGTTGAAGCCTTTGCCGAAGAGCCGTCCACGCAGGATCTTTTTTCCACACCCATCGGCGGATGGCTGCTGGGTGAGTATATCTTTCTGCCCCTGGAAAAAAAAATCATATCCAATGACAACAGGCTGCTGGGCAGCAGAAGGCTGGGAAAAGCGGTTCGGTATTTCCTGGATCCCATCGGGTCGATCATTCGGCCGATCCGGCAGATAAAAACCAGACTGAAGGGCGCCAAAAACGCCTCGGCCGGGAGAAAGACGGGCCTGGACGGTATGCGGGTATACCCTATGTTGGGTGATCGTTCCTACGGACTGTACCTGCATCTGCCCATGTGATGCTTACTCGCCCAGGTAGGCCTTTCTGACGTCTTCGTTTTCCAACAGCTCTTGTGCGCTGCCGGTAAGGGCGATCTCTCCGGTTTCCAGGACGTATCCGCGGTGGGATAGTTGCAGGGCAACCTGGGCATTCTGTTCCACCAGTAGAATGGTGGTGCCGTCACGGTTGATTTGGCGGATGATATCGAAGATGGCATCCACGATAATAGGGGCCAGCCCCAGGGAGGGTTCATCGAGCAGCAGCAGCTTGGGGCGGGCCATGAGCGCCCGGCCGATGGCCAGCATCTGCTGCTCACCACCCGATAAGGTTCCCCCGTGCTGTTTGCGGCGTTCGGCCAGAATCGGGAAGAGCGCAAAAACCCGCTCCAGGTCCGTCTGAATCCCCGCCTTATCCTTTCTTAAATAGGCGCCCAGATCCAGGTTTTCACTGACTGTCAACAGGGGAAAGATCATCCTGCCTTCCGGGACCTGGCAGATGCCCTTCCCAACAATGCTGTCCGGCTGCATGGCGGTAATGGGCTGGCCCTGGTAAAACACCTCTCCCTCGACGGGGGTAAGCACTCCGCTGATGGTCATCAGGCTGGTGGATTTCCCGGCGCCATTGGCGCCGATGAGGCAGACGATTTCACCCTCGCCTATCTCGATGGAGATTCCCTTGAGGGCGCGGATGTTGCCGTAGTAGGTCTTGATGTTATCCAATTTAAGCAGCATCGGCGGCTCCCGAGCCCAGGTAGGCTTCGATCACCTTGGGGTCTTTTTGAACATCTTTGGGGCGGCCTTCGGTCAGCCACTCTCCGTGATTGATGACCACCACACGATCACAGACCCCCATGACCACCTTCATGTCGTGTTCGATCAGCAGGACGCTGATCCCCCTCTCCCGGATACGTTGGATCAGGGCCATCAAGTCCCGGGACTCTATGGGATTCATCCCGGCCGCCGGCTCATCGAGCATCAACAGTTTCGGTTCCGTAGCCATGGCCCGCGAGATCTCCAGACGGCGCTGATCTCCATAAGGCATGGAGCTGGCGATCTCCTGGCCCCGTCCTTTCAGGCCCACAAATTCTAGATATTCCTCGGCACTGGCGGTAATGGAGCGCTCTTCGGCCCGCTGCCCCCGGGATCGGCCCACGGCACCGAAAAAGGTCGATTTATACCGGCAATGTCGGCCGATTTTAGCGTTATCCAGTACGCTAAGGTTATCGAAAAGCCGGATGTTCTGAAATGTTCGGGCAATCCCCAAGGCGGTGATTTTCTCGGGTTTTTGGCCGCCCACCGAAATGGGGGTGTTTTGGGGGGTGAAAACAATCTGGCCACCCGATGGCCTTTCAACACCGGCTACGCAGTTGAAAAGAGTGGTTTTTCCGGCACCATTGGGCCCGATCAGGCCCACAATCTCACCGTGATCGACCCCAAAGGTGATTTTTTGAAGTGCCTTCAGACCGCCAAAATACTTGGAAAGGTTTTGGATGTCCAGAATCGGTGTCATGATACGCTTCCAGTTTCTGATTCTGGAGGTGAAATTGCGTTTGATTTAGCCGTTGCCGCCCCGCGCTTTCTTTTGACCTGTCCGGCTTTCATCTTGGCGGCCACGGCGGGTATGGGCATGAGCCCGGCGGGGCGATAGCGCATCATGATCACCATGATAAACCCAAAGGCCAGAAACCGAACATTTACGGGAAGCCCGAGCAGGGGCAGCAGTTCCCGCAACACTTCGCTTAACGATACAAGCACCACGGCACCGATCATGACGCCCCAGATATTCCCCATGCCGCCCAGTACAATCATGCATAGTACCAGGAAAGATTCCCAGAACTTGAACATATCCGGGGAAAGAAAGGTCACCCAGCGGGCAAAGAAGCTGCCACCGACGGCCCCGAAGGCGGCGCTGATGGCAAAGGCGATGACCTTGTAATTCAACAGATTGATGCCGCAGGAGACCGCGGCGACCTCATCGTCACGAATGGCGAACCAGGCCCGGCCCAGCCGGGAGTCCTGGATGCGGTGCATGACAAAAACAGTCGCCAGCACCATGGCAATGGCCAGGTAATAGTAAGGCAGTTCACCCACGAACTCCCATTTGGGTCCGCCGAATATGGAGAGATCGATGGACGGCGGCGCGATACCGGGCAGCCCCAGCGGTCCCCGGGTCAGCCAGATCTCATTGGTGAGAAATAGAACCACCAGCTCGGAAAACCCGAAGGTGACAATGGCGAAATAATCTCCGGTAAGCCTCAGGGTCGGGGCACCCAGCAGGATGCCCCAGATGGCCCCGTTCATAAAGGCCAGGGGGATGATCAGCCAGTAGGAAATATCGAAATGGTAGGTAAGCAGTCCCGAGGTATAGGCCCCGATGCCGTAAAACCCCACGTACCCGAGGTCGAGCAGGCCGTTGAATCCGGGGACGATGTTCAGGCCCAGGGCCAGGATCATATAGAGGTAGATCAGGATAACAATATGGAGCATATAGTCGGAGACAAAGGGAAAAAACGGTAGAATCAGGGCCAGAATCAGCAGCCCGATTCTAACTATATCGCCTCGGCTTAGGTCTCGGGTATTCAACTTGCCCATTTCACATGCTCTTTTTGGTTTCCTTGATCAGTTTTCCAAACAGGCCCGCGGGGATGAAAATAATCACAATGATCATGACGGCATAGGAGATGCCGTCCCGGTAGAGCGAACTCAAATAACCCGCCCCCAGGGCTTCGGCTACCCCCAGAACAATACCGCCCAGCATGGCCCCGGGGACCGAGCCGATACCGCCCAGGACCGCCGCGGCAAAGGCCTTGACGCCGGCCACGTAGCCCATGGTCGGGTAAAGCGAGTTATAATAGGCCCCCACCAGAACTCCCGCCGCTCCCCCCAGGGCACCGGCCAGGGCAAAGGTATAGGTGATCACCCGGTTGACGTTAATACCTGCCAGGGAAGCCATGGTCTTATTCTGGGCCACGGCCCGCATGGCTTTTCCCCAGCGGGTTTTTTTGATGATCAGATTCAACCCGACCATCATGGCCACGGTCAGGCCGAAAATAAAGAGGTGAAACCAGGAAAGATTGACGCCCCCAAGGGTGACGGCCGTCTTGCCGAAATAGGCTGGAACCGTGCCGTGGGGAAACGGTTTGGGTCGGGATCCCCAGATAATCATGGCCAGGTTCTGGAGAAAAATCGACATGCCGATGGCGGTGATCAGGGCCGCCAGGCGGGGTGATGTTCTCAAGGGGCGATAGGCGACCACATCCAGCAGCATTCCGCAAACGGCACAGCAGGCCATGGCCAGAAAGAAGGCCGCGTAAAAGGGCATGCCCAAGAAGGAGATGAACGTTACGGCAAAAAAGGCGCCCAGCATGTAAATCTCGCCATGGGCGAAGTTAATCAGCTGAACAACGCCGTATATCATGGTATAGCCCACGGCGATCATGGCGTAGATACCGCCGATGATCAAGCCGTTGACCAACTGCTGTAGGAACAAATATGCCTCCGCTCACATACGTTGCGGTGCCGGAACCCCAAGAATCCGGCACCTGATAAGTACTGATTCGGTTTTTAGAAACTATTGGGCGGGTACGAACTTGCCGTCCTTGACCAGTTTGACGAAGGCCGGTTTGGCGCAGTCACCCTTGGCGTTAAAAAAGGTCAGGCCGGTAACGCCTTCGTAGCCGTTGGCCGCGGTGTTGATGGCTGCCAGTCCGTCACGGATTTTCTGCCGATCCGGTCCGGTTTTGGCGATCACGTGGGCGAGGATGCCCAGGCAGTCATAGGCATTGGCGCTCATCCAGTCCACATCACGGCCCGTGGTTTCCTTGAAGCTTTTGGCAAAGGCCTGGCCTGCAGGACTAGCGGCTTCCGCCAGGAAAGGAACCGTACAGTAGGTGTTATTGGTGGCCTCGCCGCCGATTTTGATATAATCGACATTGTCGATGCCGTCGGCACCGAATAAGGGGCCCGTAAATCCGAGTTTACGGGACTGGCCGGCGATCAAGGCGCCCTCAGGATGGTAACCGCACAAGAAGATGGCCTCCGGTTTGGCGGTCAACAGCTTGGTCAACTGGGGGGTAAAATCGGTGGTCTTGGCCACATAAGCCTCCGCCCCGGTGACCTCGACTCCGCCCTCCTTGGCTCCCGCTACGAATGAATCCTTCAGGCCGATGGCATAGTCATTGTTTTCATAGAATATGGCCACTTTCTTTTTCCCCAGCAACTTGGGTACGACTTCTTTAGCCAGGTACTTCCCCTGGAAATCATCCGTGTAGCAGTTGCGGAAGAACCAGCCCTTGCCCACGTCGCCGATGGTGGGGTTGGTGGAGGTGGGGGAGATGCTCGGCAGGCCGGCACGCACATAGATCGGTACGGCCGCCAGGGTGGCCGAGGAGCAGAGATGTCCGACAACCGCCACGATGCTCTTGTCTGCGGCGAATTTAGCCCCTACGGTACCGGCTTCCTTGGGTGCGCAGAGGTCGTCACCCCAGACCAGCTCCACCTTTTTGCCGTTGATGCCGCCCGCATCGTTGATCTCCTTCAGTTTCAGGCTGACACCGGCCTTGATATTATCACCGTAGGCCGCCAGGTCGCCGGTGAAGGGCGAGGCGACCCCGATCCTGATGGTATCCGCCGCCACGGCGGAGGTCATGCCGAAAAGAATGGCCATTCCCAATGCGAAAATTGTGGATAGACGTTTGTTCTTTTTCATGAAAATCCTCCCTGATTCGTCTTTGGTAAGGGGTTATGGTGATTATCAGCGGCAATCATAAAAAATAGGCCGGGGTACGTCAAGAGAAAACTTGGGCAATCCAGGCCGGCCGCCGAGTCAAAAATCTCGAGGCCATCGTTCAGGGCAATACTACGGTTGCCGGGGTTTAGATGGTCGGATCAAATGGTTATTGACAGGCATATACCAAATTAATTAAGGGAGTAGTTAACTACCAGACCTATTAAGAAGAAACGGAAATTTAATTTTTCCATTAAACCAGTTGGGTTGAATATGAAAGGAAGGCGAAGCGATGCTTGATCTTGCAAATACTCTCGAGCACGTACTACTCATGGGCCCGGGGCCGTCGTGCGTACCCAAGGAGGTGTATGCCGCCATGGCACGCCCGACCCTCGGACATATGGACGCGGTGTTTATTGCCGTCATGGATGACGTTAAGGCAGCCCTGCGACGGCTGTTTTGTACACAGAACGCCCTGACCCTGCCCATCTCCGGAACGGGATCGGCCGGTATGGAGACCTGCTTCGTCAACCTAGTAGAGCCCGGGGACAGGGTTCTGATACTGATAAACGGGGTCTTCGGCCAGCGCATGCAGGATGTGGCCGCGCGGCTGGGTGCCCGGGTCGATGTTATCGATTATCCCTGGGGCACTCCGGTTGATCCGGAGGATCTGCGCCGCAGACTCAGGGACCAGGCTTATAAGATCGTGGCCGTGGTCCATGCGGAAACCTCCACCGGTGTCAAAAATCCGGTTGAGGCCCTCGGCGGGATGGTACGAGAGCATGGCGCGCTTTATCTGGTTGATGCGGTAACCAGCTTCGGGGGCATCGAACTCGACGTCGACGGCTGGCTGGTCGACGCCGTTTACAGTGGCACCCAAAAATGCCTTTCCTGTCCACCGGGCTTGTCGCCCGTCTCCTTTTCCGAACGGGCCGTCAGGACCATCCGGGAGCGCAACACGAGGGTACCCAATTGGTACCTGGATCTCAGTATGATTCTGCGATACTGGCAGGGAGAGACGCGCACCTATCACCACACGGCTCCGATCAACATGATTTACGCCCTGCATCAATCTCTAGACCTCATTCTCAAAGAGGGTCCCGTTGAGGTTTTCAACCGGCACCGGCAGTATCATCTCGCGCTGGTGGCGGGCCTTGAGCATCTGGGGCTGGATATGCTGGTGCCGGCACCGGCGCGTCTGCCCAT
>CAZWGD010000033.1:0-11103 GCA_964633235.1 uncultured Desulfobacteraceae bacterium
AACACCGCATCCGCGGATGTGGCTCGACGATAAAATATCCCTCGTTTGACGATCTCCTGGTGCTGCCCTCGCAACTCTCGCGGCTCTCCATCGATACCTACCGGGAGGATTGTACCACCCAGACTGTCCTGGGTTCACGCTTTGCTAAAAATCCCCTGGTTATCGAGACGCCCATTATGATTTCCGGTATGTCATACGGTGCGCTCAGCAAGGAGGCCAAAACAGCCCTGGCAAAATCCACTCAGATTGTGGGAACCTCGATAAATAACGGGGAAGGAGGATTGCTCGCCGAAGAAAGCCAGAACTCCTATAAACAGGTGGTCCAGATCACCCCCAGTCGGATGGGCTTTTCACTTAAAAACATCGAGGCTGCCGATGCCCTGGAAATCATCTGCGGCATCGGCGCCAAACCGGGCCTCTCCGGACACCTGATGGGCAGTAAAATTACCAAGGAGATCGCCCAATTCCGCCAGCTGCCCGAAGGGATCGACCTGCACAGCCATCCGCGGCACGGTGATATTTTCGGTGCGGATGACATGGTCCTCAAGATCCAGGAGCTAAGAGACGTCACCGACTGGAAGGTACCCATATTTATTAAAATCGCCGCCGGGCGCGTTAAAGAGGATGTTAAGATCGCCGCCAAAACCGGTGCCGATGGGATCGTAATCGACGGATCGGAAGGCGGTACCGGTGCCGCTCCCGTAGTGGCCTCGACCCATCTGGGGATTCCAACCCTGCCCGCGCTGGTTCAGGCTGTGCGCGCTCTGGAGGAAATGGGGCTGAAGGAGGAGATCAGCCTGATTGTCTCCGGTGGTATCAAGGATGGCGCCGATGTCGTCAAAGCTCTGGCTTTGGGAGCGGATGCCGTGGCCATCGGCACCGGGTCAATGATCGCCATGGGCTGCGTCGTCTGCCTGCGCTGCCACGAGGGCAAATGCGCCTTTGGTATCGGCACCCAAGATCCGGAGCGCCGTCAAAGGCTGGATATTGATGCCGCCGCCCGGAAAGTCGCCAACTACATACAGGGCATGACTTACGAAGCGGTTCTGATGGCCAAGGCCGCCGGCAAAACCGCCCTGGCCAACATGGAACGCGAAGATTTACGGTCCATGACCCTGGAATCTTGCGCCATGACAGGCATTCCGCTCGTGGGTACCAACTACACGTTTACCGATGCGTTTGGATTTTTTTAGGACCTTAATCTTACAAGATACAGGTGGGAAAGACCAAGTTGGAAAGACCAAGTTGGAAAGACCGAGTTGGAAAGACCGAGTTGGAAAGAACGGATAAACCATGCGTATAGAAGATCACCCGATTCTGGGAACCTTTGAAAAGGGCAGACCGGTTACATTTACATTTGACGGACGGACCATGGACGGTTTTGAAGGTGAACCTATCGCCATAGCCTTACGTAGCAACGGTGTCCTGATTCACCGCTACACCACCCGCCGTGATGAACCCCGGGGCATGTTTTGCGCCATCGGCCGTTGTACGGATTGCATAATGGTCGTTGACGGACGGCCCAACATCCGCACCTGTGTCGAGCCCCTCAAAGCCGGTATGGTCGTGGAAACCCAAAAAGGAAAAGGACCGCATGCACAGATATGAAATGGTTTGTGTAGGTGCCGGACCCGCCGGTTTGGCGGCGGCCATCGAAGCGGCTAAAAACGGTGTTGAGGTGGTTGTCTATGATGAAAACGATCGTCCCGGCGGCCAGTTATTCAAGCAGATTCATAAATTTTTCGGATCCCGGGAACACCGTGCCAAGGAGCGCGGCTTCAATATTGGGAACAGTTTTTTAAGCGAGGCCCGGGATCTGGGGGTGCAGGTCTCCCTGAATTCCACCGTGCTGGGAATTTATGAAAACGGCGCTTTGAATGTGATGATCGGTGACCGTATCGAACAGGTCAAAGCCCAGAAGGCCTTGGTGGCCACCGGTGCCTCCGAAAATATGATTCCTTTCCCAGGCTGGACCCTACCCGGCGTCATCGGTGCCGGGGCGGCCCAAACTATGGCCAATATTCACGGCACCAGACCCGGGAAAGACATCCTGATGGTGGGATGGGGGAATGGGGGTGTGATTGTCTCTTATCAGATGCTGCAAGCCGGCTGCCGGGTGGCGGCGGTCATTGATGCCGCCCCCAAGATAGGGGGCTACGCCGTGCATGCCGCCAAGATCGCCCGCGTTGGTGTCCCCTTTTTCATGTCTCATACTATCAAGGCGGCCCACGGCACAGAATGCGTCGAAGGCGCCACCATCGTGCAGGTTGATGATGCCTGGCAGCCTATTGAGGGTACCGAAAAGCACCTTGAGGTGGACACCATCTGTATTGCCGTGGGACTTAATCCCATGACCCAGCTGCTGCGCATGGCGGGTTGTAAAACAGCCTTCGTTCCTACCCTGGGCGGAAGGCTGCCCGTACATGACAAAAACATGGAATCGTCTATCAAAGGGGTATATGTGGCCGGTGACGTCTCGGGTATCGAAGAGGCCAGTACGGCGGTTATCGAGGGGCGTATCGCCGGATTGGCGATTGCCTACAGCCTGGGCTATCTGGACCGGGTAGCGTTTCTTGAAAAGCGCGCCCAGCAGTATTTGAGCATGCGGGGCCTGCGCAGCGGCAGCCACGGCGAAGAACGCGGCAAGGCCAAACAGTACTTAAACGCCCAAATGGGGGACTAAAACCAAATGAAAGAAGCGGCGGTGCCTTCTGAATCCTCAAGAACGGGGTTTTTGGCCGAGGAAGAACTCCAGAAGAGCCCCGGGATTCCCAGCCAGGCACGACGGCGTAAAGGGCCGGTGGCGGTCATCGAATGCTTGGAGGATATTCCCTGCAACCCCTGCGAATCAAGCTGCAATGTGGGGGCGATCACGGTAGGCGAGGATATCACCGGACTTCCCAAACTGGATGGGGAAAAATGCGTCGGCTGTCGGACCTGCGTGCATATTTGTCCGGGACAGGCCATCTTCATGGTGGACGAAAGCCTGGATAACGGCCGGGCAAGGGTGATGATACCTTACGAGTACCGGCCTCTGCCATCAGAGGGTGACGTGGTCATAGCCCTGGATCGCAGCGGTAAGCCCCTGTGGGAGGCGGAGGTAGTCAAGGTGCGGCAATCCAAGCGCATGGACGCAACCGCTACGGTAACCATGGAAATACCTCGTGAACTGTCCATGCAGGCCAGGGCCTTGAAGCTAAAATAAAAGCCTAGATTCCTTTGGCTGTTAGCGAAGGTATTTTAAAATAACCCAATAAATCAACATGTTGTAAGCTTTCACCTTAAAACAGGAGGAAAAAAATGGCAGAACAAGCATTAGGAATGGTAGAGACAAGAGGGCTGGTGGGTGCCATCGAGGCGGCCGACGCTATGGTAAAGGCGGCCAGGGTAACCCTTGTGGGCCGGGAATTTGTCGGCGGTGGTTTGGTAACCGTTTTCGTACGCGGTGACGTCGGCGCGGTGAAAGCCGCCACGGATGCCGGCGGTGCTGCTGCCGAGCGTGTCGGTGAGCTGGTTTCGATACACGTCATCCCCAGACCCCATGGTGATGTAGAGTTTACCATTCCGAAGGCCAAATAAAGCCCGGTTATCACCTGTCCCGCCGGCGAAACGAAGGGCCACGGATGGGCATGAGCATTTTGACGGCATAGCGTCATTACGCGCAGCAGTGCCGACACCATGCAGTATGCGGAGGTTCACGGCCTAGGCCGGGATCGGGTGAGAGGTGTGCAAAGTAGTTTGTGAAAGGGGCCGCCATGGCATTGAATTATCGTTTAATATCCCATCCTTCCCGCGGGGTTTTTGAGCTCCTGAGGCAGCGGGCGGGGGCCGGTGGTAAAAAGGTCTTTGCCCAGGCCGAAGTTCCATTTACGGCCGTCGGCCTGGTTCAAGGGAAGCTGATCGATATGATCGCCGCCGCCGATGTGGCTGAAAAAGCGGCTAGTGTCAACGTTTTTGACTTGAGGGGACTGTGCCCGCAGCACATCACCATGATCGGGATATTTGGGGATATTGCTGATGTTAAAGCCGCGATTGCGGCTATCGAAGCCTCCGCGGATTTGAAATAATCGCGTTGGCTAACATCGAGCCGCCGTTGGGGCCGAAGGAGGGGTACCATGTTATTGGCCAAGGTTATCGGAAATGTATGGTCTACCAAGAAAAAGGATGAAATCTCTGCCCTAAGGCTGCTGTTTATTCAGCCGCTGGGCCGGAACCTGAGACCGGTAGGCAGTGTGCTCATCGCCGCGGATGAGGTCGGTGCGGGATTCGACGAACTGGTGATCGTCACCCAGGGTTCACCGGCCATGCATGCACTCAATAAGGAGGATTTGATCCCCATAGATGCGGTGGTGGTCGGAATCGTGGATAACCTGGAAATGGCCCAGACTGCCGGGCGAAGGAAAAAATGAGTTCAGAGATTATCGATAAGGTACGTGCGGCAGGGGTCGTCGGCGCAGGAGGCGCGGGTTTCCCCACCCATGTCAAACTGCAGTTCGAGGTCCGCCATGTATTGGGCAACGGGGCTTCCTGTGAACCGCTTTTAGGCAGCGATCCCTATCTCATGACCCGGCAACCCGGCCTGGTTCTAGACGGGCTGATGACGGTTATGACCTGCGGCAAGGCCGAAAAGGGTACCATCTGTTTGAAATCCAAACACCCGAACGCCCTGACGGCCCTGGCCCGGAAGGCCGGTGAGAATGGATTTGCCGGACAAATCGATATCTTTGAACTGGAGGATTTTTACCCGGCCGGAGATGAGTTCATCCTGGTCAATGAAGTCCTGGGAAAAACCGTGCCCGAGGGGGGCGTACCCCTGAATGTGTTGGCCGTGGTCAGCAACGTGGAGTCCCTGTTGAACATCGCCCGAGCCATGGACGGCAAACCGGTCACGGACCGCTACCTGACCGTCTGTGGCGAAGTTCACCGGCCGTTGATTTGCAGGGTCCCCATCGGTACGGCGGTGGATGATGTCGTTGCCCTGGCCGGGGGTGTTAAAATCGAGCACTACGGGATCATCCTGGGAGGACCCATGATGGGCAAAGTGCTTTCCCATGGATCCGAACCGGTAACCAAAACCACCAGCGGCATTATCGTGCTGCCTGAGAACCATAATATTATCGGCTATAAAAGCATGAGCCTGAACCGGATGCGATCCATTGCCAAATCGGCCTGTACGCAATGCTCCCGGTGTACGGATTTATGCCCGCGATATCTGATCGGACACGACTTAAGACCCCATCTGATCATGCGGCACCTGGCCTATCATTCCGGGATTGGCGGTGGGGCCGGGATGGCCGCGGAGGTTTTAAAGGAGGCTTTGATATGCTGTGAATGCGGGGTTTGCGAAAAATTCGCCTGCCCCATGATGCTCTCCCCCCGAGAATTAAACGCCGCCGTCAAAAAAGAACTGTTTAAACAAGGTATTAAAAGGGAAACCCCTAAGGAAACTTATCAGGTGTCTCCCTTTAGGAGTACCCGAAAAATACCCTCGAAGCGACTTTTGGAAAGGCTTGAGGTGACCAAGTACGACACACACCCTCCGTTTTACCAGGATGCCGTGAACATCCAGCGCGTCTCGATACCGCTGCAGCAGCACTTGGGCAAACCGGCCCTCCCGGTGGTGCAAACCGGAGACAAGGTAAAAAGGGGAGACCTGATCGGGGAAATTCCCGAAGGAGCTCTTGGAGCGCGGGTCCACGCCAGCATTGACGGCACTGTGGAGTCAGTGGAAGAAAACATTGTGATAAGGAACTAAGAAGGATTCATGGGATCGAGGATTCTCGAGGCCGGATGAAAGCTAAAAATCCCTATTCGAGCGTAGAAAACAAACCCTTGAATCTTTGAACCCAGGAACCCTTTCCAGTCAGGAAACCGATATGGAGCTAAAAGCCATCGCCATGGTCGAACTCAACAGCATCGCTAAAGGGGTGGAGAGTGCCGATGAGATGCTAAAATCCGCCCAAGTCGATTTGGTCATGGCACAGCCGATTTGTGCCGGAAAATATATGGTCCTGGTATCCGGTGATGTGGATTCGGTGGAACGGGCATGTGAGGTGGGAAAAGAGACCGCCGGGGAGTTTTTAGTGGATGACTTTGTGATTCCCAATGTACATACTTCCGTTTTTCCGGCCTTGACCGCCACCACACGGATTCAGGAAATCAAATCCCTGGCCGTCATGGAAACATTCTCGGTGGCCTCGGCCATCCAGGCCGCCGATGCGGCGGTCAAGGATGCCGATGTGGATATCATCGAGATTCGATGTGCCACGGGCCTGGGCGGAAAATCATTTCTTTACCTGACCGGTGATGTGGCCTCGGTCACTTCGGCTGTTGAAGCCGGTATCGACGTGTTGCGGGGTTCCGGGCTGATATTGAGCCATGTGGTCATTCCCTCGCCCAGCCCCGAGATTACCGGGAGCCTTTTATGATGGCGGGAGTTGTTAAATGAGTGTTGGATCGGACCTGCACAAAATGGTCAACCGACCGGAGAGCTGGGATTTCTCACAGGCCCGGAAACTCTATGCCGGTGTGGATCTGGGCACCTACAAGGCTATTGCCGTCGTGGTCGATGAAATGGGCAAACCACGGGCAGTCCGGATGCAAAGGGCGGAAGTGGTCCGCAGCGGACTTATTTTGGACTATGCCGGCGCCCAGCGTCTGCTGGGTGACATGATGGACGACCTGAGGGCCGTCAGCCCGCTGCCCATCGAAACAGGGGCCACCTCATATCCGCCCCAAACCGAATATGCCAACCAGAATGCCACGCGCTATATCCTGGAAAGCACCGGGCTGGAAGTGCTGCAGGTTTTGGATGAGCCCACCGCGGCCAACCGGGTTTTGAAGCTTGACAACGGCGCTATTGTCGATGTGGGTGGCGGTACGACAGGTGTCGCCGTTATCCAAAACGGCCGGGTGGTCTTCAGCGATGACGAGGCCACCGGTGGGGTGCACCTATCCTTGGCGGTGGCCGGGAATTACAGAATCAGTTACCAGGAGGCGGAGCAGATCAAGATGGACCGTCGGCGGTCGTCGGAAATTCTGGCGGTGGTGCGCCCGGTTATCGAAAAAATCGCCAGCATTGTTGCTGATTACCTGAAAGCCTTCGATGGTTTGACCCAGGTCTGCCTGGTGGGGGGAACCTGTGAGCTGGATGGCTTCACCGAGGTGGCCCAGCAGTATTTGGATCAGTCTACCTTTCGGCCCGGTCGCCCCGGGTTGATTACACCATTGGGAATAGCGCTTTCCTGCCTGGATGGAGATTGAAACAAGCCGCCATGCAAAAAAAAGATCTTAAGAATATCGTCAGGGAGGTTTTAAAACAAAATGGTTTTGGGATCGGTGCCACGTCTAAACCGTCACAAAAACGCCGTTCCGGATGCGAGTCCGCCCCCAAGGTGTTGAACGTTTTTCACCCCGGGGTCCGTAAACTGGAAAAGGCGTTGGTGCAGGTGCGCATGATTGCGGAAATTACCGCCAAATCGAGCGTTTTTACGGTCAATTCCGCACGTCAGTGGGTATGTGGTAATGACGTCAAGCAAAAATCCGGTATCCGCTGCATTTTGGATCATGTACAGCCGGGTGGTATTGAAAAGGTCCTGCAAAAGGTGGACATCCTGGTGTTACCGACATTCTGCTTAAAAACCGCCGCCAAGGTCGCCCGCCTGATTGGTGACGATCAAGCCAGCGCCATCGTGCTTGGGGCCCTGGTCCAGGGAAAACCCGTATTGGCCGCCAATGACGGTTTTAGCCTGTGCCAAGCCCTGGTCAACGATGGTATCCGCAATGAGATTAAGCGTATACTGGCCAAGCTGGAAAGCTTCGGCATGGTTTTTTGTGGGACGGAGCAGTTGTATGAGGTGTTTAAACACATGACCTCCCCTAAGCCGCCAGCAGGGTCTGATAAGAGTGAAAGGGCTGCCGACGACCACCCGCCAAGGGGCCTGAAATTGGTTACGGCAAAGGATATCCAAAGCGCTGTAAACCGGAAGCAACAAACCATTCAACTCCTGCCCGGAGGCGTCATAACTCCCCTGGCACGGGATCTAGCCAAGGAATATGCCATTCGCATAGAAGCGTCGGTCAAGTAGCCAGTGCTTAGAGAAAGAAGATATTTAATATAGGTGAAACGTCACCGAGGAGACGACTTTATGGCTGAACTGAGAGTTTACTGTTATCTAGATCGGCTGCAACCCCAGTTTGCTTCCCTGTTTGCCAGTGCCTGCCGCGGTTTTCTATCCGTGGAGGGTATGGCGGCTCTTTTTGTAGAAGTTGCCCCCGGCATCGAAATCAACCGGTTGACCGATATCGCTCTGAAAATTACCAATTCGCGACCCGGTGAGATGATTGTGGAGAGGCGTTATGGAATGCTGGAGATCCACTCTTTTGACCAGGAGGAGGTGCTTCACGCTGGGAGCATGATTCTCGAAGAACTGAGTCTCAAGCAGGAGGAGCGCATCGCCCCAAATATCTTATCCACCAGTATCATTAATAAGGTTGATCCGTATCAAGCCGTGATCATCAACCGCAACAGCAAGGGAATGCTTATTTTAGGCGGTGATGACGTCTACCTGCTTGAAGTTACCCCGGCGGCCTACTCCTCTATTGCCGCCAACGAGGCCGAAAAACACTGCAACGTGCGGTTGGTCGATATTCGCTTTTACGGAGCCGCGGGCCGTATATATCTGGCCGGCTCGGAGTCTGAAATCCAGGCTGCGGCCCAAAAGGTTGTGGAAACCTTAAACGCCCTGAAGGGCCGTAACCTTAAATAGATCCAGAAATAGATCCAGATTTACCCTATTCAGCTTTTCGGGGGAAAGCCAATGCCACCTGTTTTCATATTCGCCGAACAGATCCACCAACTGGTGAAATCAGGCCGGAAGGAAGTTCAAATTCCTGAAGGGGCGCGTATCTCATCAGCCGCTGCCGATCTGATCAAGGAACACAACCTCGAAATTAAGACCGTTGTCCGGGAGAGGCTGCCTGAAGATCCGCCGCCGCCGAACGATGCTGAATCGGTGGACCCGCCGCTCGAAGTTGAGGATTCAAAAGCCACGCCAACACCACCAGACGGGATCCAGGCGGCTTCACCCCCCGCTGATTTCAGCGAGGTCACTGAAGCGGAACTGGAAGAAATCGTCAGCCGGGTTATCAAACGCTTCGAAGAGCTGAAAGGTGCTGAAACAACCCAAAACATCTCTCAAAAAAGCGCTGAACCGGCACAGGCAGAAGCAAAGCCGGGGGATGATGATCTGGTCATCTGTCGCTGTGAGGAGATCACCCGGGCCGAAATCAAAACGGCCATTCGGAACGGCATGCACACCCTAAACGGTATCAAACGCGTTACCAGAGCCGGTATGGGGCTATGTCAGGGTCAGACCTGCCAGCAATTGGTGACCCGCATTCTGGCCCAAGAGCTCGGTGTGGGTGTGGACCGGGTAGACCCCACCACGGCCAGGGGGCCGGTAAGACCGTTGCGGTTGGCCGTATATGCAAACAGTTAGGAGCTGAAATGACCGAAAAAGCAGACCTTGTCATTATCGGCGGCGGTGTGATGGGATGTGCCATCGCCTATAATTTGGCTCGAGAGGGATTGAAACCGGTGGTTATCGAAAAGTCGGATATCGGTGGCGAGGCCTCCGGAGCCAATGGGGGCGGGGTGCGCCAGTCTGCCAGAAATCTCAAAGAGATGCCTCTGGCCATAGAGAGTATCCAGATTTACGGTCAACTACATGAAGAGCTGGGCATGGATGTTGAGTATGTGCGTGCCGGTAACTTAAGACTATGTACGTCCGATGAGGAGATCGAGTCAATGCGCCAAGCCGTAGTGAACCAAAAGGAAGTCGGCCTGGAACTTGAAATGCTCGACCGCCGGCAGGTGCTGGAGATCAATCCGCATGTGGGCGAAAAGGTCATCGGTGCCAGTTATTGCCCCACCGACGGTCATGTCAATCCCTTTCTGGTCACCTATGCCTATTTTATCAAGGCCAAGAGCCTAGGGGCACGCTTTTATACCCATGAAGAGGTTCATGAAATTCGTCTGCAGAAGGGCAGGGTTACGGCGGTTATTACCGATAAAAACATATTTGAAACCGATCTGGTGGTGGACGCCGCCGGCGTTTCCGGCCGCAAAGTTGCCAATATGGTAGGGCTGGATCTTCCCCTGAAACCGGTTTTTTCAGAGGCGTTGATCACCGAAGCTTATCCCCCCCTCTTTGAACAGATGGTCGGGCATGCCAAGGGTTTGTTTTATGGCCGGCAGACGGCTCACGGTTCTTTTTTCTGGGGCGGGTTTGTGGGTACCGAGCAATTCATTTACCGGGAGGGAAAACCATCATTCCACTATATCGGACCGGCCATATCCCAGATGGTCATCGATTTCTTCCCGGTGCTGGAAGACCTTAACGTGATCCGGATGTGGTCCGGCCTCATCGCCCAGATGTCGGATGGGATTCCCGTGCTGGGATTTGCCGAGGAAGTGCCGGGCTTTATCATGGCCACCGGATTCAGCGGGCACGGTTTCGGGTTGGCCCCGGTCATTGGCCGCCTGATGTCTGAATTGATTATGGATTGCCGGACATCTATTCCCATCAACAGTTTTTGTTACAGTCGCTTTCATAAAGGGGCCGACCATGAATGCTCCTGCCAGGGCAGCGCTACTTGCACCACTGTTACGGCGCTTTGCCCGCGAAAGCGGGAATGGCTGCAAAGCATATGAAAGGGAAAGGGAAACATGGTTGAGCTCAGGGCTTTCGCCTATATAGACCAGTTACAGCAGCAGCTCGTCGGTTATGTTGGCAGCACCGCCCGGGGCTACTATCCGATTGTGGGTCAGGCCGCCCTCTTTTTGGAAGTCGCCCCCGGTATCGAAATCAACTCCATCACCGATGCGGTTATGAAAAAGGCCGCGGTGATGCCCGGTGCCATGGTGGTGGAAAGAACTTACGGGATGCTGGAGGTTCACGCGGATTCTCCGGCTGATGTAAGGGAGGCCGGGGATGTCATTTTAGATTATCTGGGACTGCAGGAGGAGGATCGTCTCAAACCGAAGATTCTGGCCGCTGAAACCATTGAAAGAACCGATCCTTATATGAGCCAGATCGTCAA
>CAZWGD010000034.1:0-11047 GCA_964633235.1 uncultured Desulfobacteraceae bacterium
CTTTTAGGGTCCCCGGCAATGTGTCCAGATGATAGGTTTCGGCCGCCTGCAGATGCACCGGCAGGGAAACCTCGTAACGGTCTCCGTCATAGTGGGGATGATGCAAGCGCGAATAGTCATGCCTGCTCAGCCAGGGATCATAATCATCACGGCCCCCGGCCAAATCCGGTGAAAAACGTACAGCGGATTTGACCGTGCTGTTTACGACGGGGGTGTTAAACACCAGGGCTACGCGTCCCAGGGGGTTGCATTTTTTTGGAGATGCAGACAACCCCTGAGGCGATTCACCAGGCGACTCCTGAGGGGCGATATGGATATCCTGATTGTCGTTGGAGCGGCAGCGAATTCCCAGGAACTTGAACTCCGGAAATGTATCCAAGCGTTCCACCACCCCCCGGGTTACGCCCTTTTGCGGCCCCCATGGAGAGATCAGTCCCGGTTCAATCATGAGTAGAATTCTTGCACCCAATGGTAAGGCCTGCTTAGGAGAAACCAGCCACACGCGCCGCGCCGTCATCCCCTTGTTTTTTTCAGAGGCGGGATCGCTATCGATGGAGGGTGTTTTGGCAGGGGTGTCGGAATCCGCCCCGGCCCCGGGGGGCAGGATATGGGGTTTCTGTGGAGCAAGGGGGTCCGCTTCGGCATTGAGCGGAAATCGATTCCCGGGTGTGCCTTTAGGCATCATGTAGACATGCTGCTCAACCGATTTTTTAGCGACCGGTTGATTAAAAGTCAGGAGGATGACCGGTACCCCCGGCGCCCTCCAGGTTTCAAGCCATGTGCTGCGAACCGCCGGCCGCTTGGTGATAAAGCGGTGATGGTACCTTTTCGACATGACGCTCCCATCTGCGGCCTTGATACCCGGATGAACCGTCAGCCTGTATGCCGTCGACGGCCGCATGGCGTCTCTTTCATCCAGCTGGCAGGCCAGGGCACTGGTGTTCAGCCAGCGCCACCGGCAGTTGAGGGCAGGGGATATCTCAACGGGTATCTCCTCGGCGCTCCTGGCCATGCGGCCCAGGGGCACCACAGGCCGGTCGAACTGAATCACGATCTGCCTCCCGGCGGGGACGTCTTCACCGTCGGGGGTCACACGCATGATGTCGAGGGGTTTTGAGGATGCAGGATGAATGGAATCGGAGGCGGGGCTGAACGCCGGTGCCATTAATAATGCAGTAAAAACGAGCACTGAAAAAAGGGTGGGTTTCATGTTCTTTTCCTTACAGGGTTCTGTCAAGGGTTCGCTCTTAAGGCATCTTAACGGGGGATGGTCAACGACACCTCGCATGAGGTCTCACCAAGTTATGTATCATATTTCGGCAACCTTACCAAAAACAATATCTGAAAGCCGATGGTTCGCAGCATTTCGGTTGCCGCGAAGTCCCTGAAGCAGAAACCCGTACCCCGGACGAGAGATCCAAGCAAGGGCCAAAAAGGTTGACCAAAGCGCTTATTAGCTTATATTACCATGCGCATATACATAATTCGACTACGATGAAGCGAGGAACCCATGCTGCAAACTCAGGAAGAACTGCTCGGTGTGCTGGACGAGAACGGCATTGCCTATGTCAATCACGAACACCCGGCCGTCTACACGGTTGAAGAAGCCGACCGGCACCATGAGGGCATTGACGGTGCCCACAGCAAAAACCTGTTTTTCAAAGACAAAAAGAAAAAGCTTTTCCTGGTGGTGACACTCTCAGACAAGGCCATCGTCATCAAAGAAGTGGCCAAAAAAATCGGCGCCAAGAGCCCCTCTTTCGGCAAACCGGATCTGCTGGCCGAAGTCCTGGGGGTGATTTCCGGCGCTGTCACTCCCTTTGCCTTGATCAATGCGGGCGGTCACTCCCTGAAAGTGATTCTGGATGAGGAAATGATGGAGAGTGAGCTACTGAACTTTCACCCCCTCGTGAACACCGCCACCACCACCATTGCTTCCAAAGACCTGATCAGATTTATGGAGCATTGCGGTGTCGATTTTGAAATTATCCGTTTGTAGATCCGGATAACGATCGGGGCGGGTGGGCTTTCAGGCGGTAACCACAGACGACGGCCAGGCCCATCAAAAGGCCGGCACTGATGAAAGCCGGAGCATATCCCCCCCATATATCGAAGACCAACCCGCCGAAATAAGGTCCGGAAGCCGATCCCAGGCCCCAGGCCACCATGAAAATGCCCATGATGGAACCGAGCTGTGAGAGGCCGAAGACATCGCCCACCAGAGAGACGATGGGCGGATCGATAGCACCATAGGCGGCGCCGTAAAGGGCGGCAAAGAAGAAAAACATCCAGGGGCGGTCGGCAAAGGCCAACCAGCCCAGCATGACAATATGTGCCAAGGCCAGCCAGACGAAAAGGCGCCGTTTATCCACCAGGTCGGAGATGACGCCGGATATCAGACGGCTGGGAATCGTGCAGGCCGTCAGAACGCTTAAAACGGCGGCCGCTCTCAGGGAGTCCATGCCCAGATCCTCGGCACCCGGAACGATATGCCCCATTACCAGATGCAGGGAGAACGAATAGCAGAACCAGATGATAAATATGAGTCGGAATGGGGCCGTGCTGATCACCTCCCGGAGCATGAAATGCGCCGACGACGGCAAGGCCATGTTCCGGTCGGGCCCATGCGGGCCCGATCCTTCCATGTTCAACCCATCAGGGTCCGATCCAACAGGGGCCGATCCACCGGGATCCAGTATGCGGGGACTCCGGT
Source organism: uncultured Desulfobacteraceae bacterium (assembly GCA_964633235.1). Lineage (GTDB taxonomy): Bacteria > Desulfobacterota > Desulfobacteria > Desulfobacterales > CAZWGD01 > CAZWGD01. The sequence continues at coordinate 2,714 of CAZWGD010000034.1, forward strand.
AGCCATTGTCGCGGACCGTAGCCGCGACAGCCCTCTTCAAGAGCAGGGCCGGAGGGATAATCAGCAGTATGGCGACAAGACCGATGATCAGATAGGCCTGGCGCCAATTATAGACGGCGATCAGCCAGGCACTGAACGGCGAAAAGATCACCGTTCCCAACCCGGCACCACAGCCGATGATGCCCACCACGGTTCCCCGCTTCTTTGCAAACCAGCCGGATGCGGTGCCAATGACGATGATGTACATGGGGCCTGTTCCCAAGGCCAGAAGGACACTGTAGCACAGATAAAGCTGCCAGACTGCCTCAATCCGTGATATCAACACCAGGCTTACAGCGGTGACCGCTCCCATGACCACCACCACGATTCTGGGCCCCAGCCTGTCCAGTGCTTGACCGGCGATGATGGAGAAAAAGCCCGCGAAAATAAGATAAAGGGAAAAGATGCTCGAGGTCCTGGCCCGAGACCAGAGAAACTCCGCCTGCAGGGAGCTGAAAAAGACGCTGAAGGAGTAGCATATACCGAAGGTGGCGATGAGAATAACAGTGCAAGCGGCTACAATTATCCAGCCGTAGTATCGGGCATGGTACCGGGACGGGGGCACGGCAGCGTTCATTGGACACCTGTTTTACAACCGTCCGTTATCCGAGCCGGGGTGGGGGTTGGGTTGTCCGGAATAGGTTCACGGCAAAGGGAGGACAGCTTCATGGATGGGCCATTTTGCGGCACCGTTTAGGTTCCTTTATTGGGATGCGTAACGATCGTGATATGCCGACTCCCTTACAGAATGAAAGTCTCACTGTCAAGAACCGCTGAATGCCGGTCAAACAGTTGACAATTATTAGCGTGGGATATAAAGCAGCTTGATAGAGTCAGCCATTAATCCTTTTTAGAGGGAGTAGGTCCATGCAGCAGAGCAAGTTATCCCAAATCCATGCTATGGAAATCATTGATAACCGGGGAATGCCCACCATTCGCGCTACGGTTGTGACCGACACCGGTTGGCGGGGAACCGCCGATGTGCCCTGCGGTTCATCCACGGGGGCTTACGAGGCCCGGGAAGTCCGGGACGGGGGGGGGCGCTACCGGGGTCGGGGGGTCCGCCAGGCCATCCAAAACATCCATGAGAAGATTCTTCCCGTCCTAAAGGGTATCGAGATTACGCACCAACGCGAAATCGACCGCATCATGTGCCGGATCGACGGTACGTCCGACAAGTCCGGCATCGGGGCCAACGCCATCTTGGGTGTGTCCCTGGCCGCGGCCAAAGCCGCCGCCGCCAGCTGCGGTTTACCCCTTTACCGTTATCTCAACGCAGGCGGCCACGTCCTGCCTGTGCCCCAGGCCTGCTTGATAAACGGCGGACTACATGCCGGCAATGACCTTGATATTCAGGAGTTTTGCGTCATGCCGGTTGGTGCGGACAGCTTCAGCCGGGCCGTGGAGATGCTTTGCGACATATTTGAAACCTTACGGGAGATTCTGCTGCGGGTGATCGGAAAATCAGCCGTCAATACCAGTGAAGACGGCGGTTTTGCACCACCCGTGAAGTACGCCGCCGAGGCCATGGAATATCTTTACCGGGCGGTGGAACAGGCCGGGTATGCCGACCAGGTGAGTTACGCCCTGGATTTTGCGGCGGGGGGATTTTATGATCCGCAGGACAAAACCTACTATTATGAAGGCCAAAAGTACACTTCTGTGGGGATGATAGAGATGATCAGCGGTCTATTGACGGCCTTTCCGGGAATTGTTTCCATCGAGGACCCGCTTTTTGAGGACGATTGGGAAGGCTGGCGAATCCTGACGGACACATTTAAAAAACGGATGGTGGTCGGTGATGATCTCTTCGCCACAAATATCGAACGCCTGAAACAGGCCGTTACGGGCGGTGTAGCCAATGCCGTTTTGTGCAAAGTGAACCAGATCGGCACCTTGACCGAAGCCGTGGATGCAGCTCGCTACGCCCAGCGCAACGGTTATCCGGTAGTCATGTCCGTACGCTCCGGGGAAACAGAAGACAATGTGCTTTCCGATATCAGTGTCGCTTTGGATGCGGGCCTGTTTAAGACCGGCGGTATCCGTGGCAGCGAGCGAGGGACCAACTACAACCGATTTATGGAAATCGAGGCCGAGTTGGGCAGCCTGGCGCGGTACGCCGGGACCGACTACAAACGGCTGATTTAAGGAAACCGAACGCCATGATCAAAAATCGTGAGCGTCTCCTCAGCCATGGGTTTGCGGAGGGACGGGCAAAGGCCCTGGATATCGCCACTCACGCCCTGCAAGCTGTCAACGCCCGGGAAGCGCTCAAGAAAAAAGCGTGTCTGGTTGACAACCTTTTCAAGATCGAAGACCGCACCTTTGACCTGGGAAAGTATCGTCATATTTACGCCATCGGCGCGGGGAAGGCTACCTTCCCCCTGGCGGCGGCCCTGGAAGATATTTTGGGTGAGCGCATCAGTGACGGATTCATCGCCGTCAAGGACGGTCAAGCCGGCAAGCTGAGAGGCATTCGGGTCATGGAAAGCGCGCATCCAGTGCCGGACAGTCGCAGCATGGCGGCCGGCGCAAAGGTCCTGGAAATCGCGCAACGGGCCGGCCCCGAGGATCTGGTGATCTGCCTGATGTCCGGGGGCGTTTCGTCTCTGTGCTGTTATCCGCCGGCTGAAATTCCTTTCCAAGATAAAATGACCGCCTGCCGGCTGATGGTCAATTCGGGGGCTGACATCGATGACATCATGACCGTCCGGGGACACCTGTCGCAGATCAAATCCGGCCGCCTGGCCGACGTGATCCATCCGGCGGCCATGATCAACCTGACAGTGTCGGATGCCGTGGGCGATCCCATGAAGCTGAATACGGACTGGACCAGTCCCGATCATTCCAAACCCGCCGAGGCGGTACATATTCTGGAAAAATTCAACCTGTGGGGTAAAACGCCCGAGACTGTGCGGCGCTATCTCTCCAAACCGGTGACTGGCAGGGCGCCCCTTGCCGACCGCGCCGATTACCATATCTCTAATTTCATGGTGGTTAGAACCAGCGAACTGGCCGATGCTGCGGTGCGCAGGGCGCGGGGTCTGGGGTTGGAAACCATGGTACTGACATCCTGGCTCACAGGAGAAAGTCGTGAAGCCGGACGCTTTTTGACGGCGGTGGCCCGTGAGGTCCGAGAAAAAAAGCGACCGCTGCACCCCCCGTGCGCCCTGATCGCCACTGGTGAAACCGTCGTCAGAATCGAGAATGAGGATTACGGCAGGGGCGGCCGCAACCAGGAATTTGCTGCCGGAGCCTGTCTGGATTTAAAACCCTCCGATTCCATCGTGATCTGCTCTCTGGGTACGGACGGTACCGACGGGCCCACACCCGTGGCGGGGGCCCTCACGGACGGATCTACGCTCACCCGGGCGGCCGAAAAGGGTCTAGACATCTATAAGCTCCTGTATAAGCATGACATTTACACCCTCCTTACCGCTTTGGATGACGCCATCGAAACCGGCAATACGGAGACCAACGTGTGCGATATCGCAGTGGCCGTTGTGCTCTAAAAAAAGAGGTACCCATGGCGCATGTCCCCCGATTAAAAGTTCTGGATGGCGACGCGTTGGACCGCATTCACGACGCTTCCATCCAACTGCTGGAAAACACCGGAGTTGTCTTCGACTGCGAAGCGGCGCTGGCCGTTTTTAAGAAAAACGGCGTTAAGGTTGACGGCAGGACGGTCTTTATCCCCGGCGGGCTGGCCGAGACCGCCGTGGAGAACGCCCCGGCCGCCTTTACCTGGACAGCCCGCAACAGGGCCCGTTCCATCAAGTGCGGAGAGGGGGTTGCCCCCACACCCAACATCGGACCGATCTTTTGCCAGGATCTGGATCGCGGCCGGCGAAGGGGCACCATGGCGGATTTTGTCAATTTTCAAAAGCTCAGCCAGGCCAGCGAGGTCATTCGTATCACTGGGGCCACACCGGTAGCCCCTCAGGACGTAATGCCGGCAGATGAGCGGTCGCTGCATATGCTATACGGCGCCATCAAGCACACCGACAAGCCGCTTCAGGGTAGCTGTGATAGCGGCCTGAGAGCCGAGCAACAGCTGGACATGGTCGAAATCGCCATGGGGCAAAAGGGATTCCTGGAGTCCAACTACTGCATCGGTGTCAGCTTGAACCCCCTAAGCCCCCTGGCCTATGGTACGGATGTCCTGGAAACCCTGCTGGCCTTTGCCGAACGCCGGCAACCCGTATTTCTCCTGCCGTGCATTATGGCCGGTGTAACGGGCCCTATAAGTCTTTGGGGGACCATCGTTCAGCAGAATACCGAAATATTGGCCGGGGCGGCCCTAACCTATCTGGCAAATCCCCAAACACCCATCGTTTACTGCCCGGCATCCACCACGGCCGATATGCGCTGGGCCAATGTGGCTTACGCCGCGCCGGAGCAGTTCCTAATCAACACCCCCGGGCTGCAGTTGGCCATCGATCGCTACAGGCTGCCGACGCGGATTATGGCCGGAATGACGGCCTCCAAAAGGGAGGATATCCAGGCCGGTGCAGAGACCATGATGAATATGCTTATGGGTGTTCTTTCCGGGGGGCACATTATCCTGCAGAGCTTTGGCGTCCTGGACTCCATCATGACCACATCTTATGAAAAATTCGTCATCGATGAAGAGATCTTCAGCAGTGTACTGCACCTCCGACAGGGTGTCGAGACCTCAGACGCCGGAGCCGCGCTGCATACCATCCGGGATGTGGGACCCAAGGGCGACTATCTGACGCACCCCACGACCATGGAACAGTATAAAAACCATTGGCTCCCGACCCTTCAAATCGCCTCCTGGGATAGCTATGAAATGCGGGAGGAAAAAGGGCGGGAAGACATTCTGGTGCGCGCCAACCGCAAATGGAAGGAGATTTTGGCCGGCAGCCCGGACAGCTTGATCGATCCCGAACTGGATAAGATGCTGCAGGCGTATCTTCACCACTGCAGGCCAATATGAAATCATACCCTAAAAAGCAAACCCCACGGCAGGCGCTTGGCACAGTTGCTGATCGGAATATACATGTTGGGTTTTCTTGGCCTGTTGAAGAGGGAGAACATGCAGTTGGAGGGCTTCTTCTTCTATCTCTTGGCAGGGTTTTTCACCGGTTCCGTAGTTCATTACCTGGTGGCCAAGCTCTTTGGGCCGCTACTTTTTGGAAGGGGCTTCTGCGGATGGGCCTGCTGGACCGCCATGGTTCTGGATTTCCTTCCGTTTAAAAAAAATCCGGGGGGACGGGTGGGGGCCAAGTGGGAAATGTGGCGCTATGTTCATTTCGTCGTCAGCCTGTTCCTGGTGGTGATTCTGTGGTTTTATTTTGACTATCGGCCCATTCATATGGGAGACTCGGAGCTGGCCTGGCTGGTGGGGGGCAATGCCTTCTATTTCGGCTCCGCGATTCTGCTGGCCTTTGCCCTGCGGGATAACAGGGCCTTTTGCAAATACCTATGCCCGATAACCGTAATACTGAAACTTACCTCCAGGTTCGCTCTGCTGAAAATAGAGGGCCGCGCCGAGAAATGCACCCAGTGTTTCAAATGCGTACGGGCGTGCCCGATGAACATCAACATTCCAGCCTACATCGAACGCGGGGAAAGAGTACTCTCAACTGAATGTATTTTCTGCCTGACATGCACCACCGTATGCCCCGAGGAAATTCTCAAGGATACCTTCAAGGTGGATATGGGTGGTAGGGAGATGATCAACAGAAGATGACGGAGGTGCGGCCGACGACTGTTTACGCCGTGCGCCACGGCGAGACGCAATGGAACCTGGTGGGCAAACAGCAGGGGCACTTGGACAGCGCCCTGACCGATCGGGGCAGGTGTCAGGCGGAGGCCCTGGCGCAGGGACTGGCCGGCCGCGGCATTGAGGTTGTCTACAGCAGCGATTTGGGACGCGCCTTGAAAACGGCCGAAATCGTGGGTGCGCGATTGAAACTGCCGGTGCAAGCCGACGTGCGTCTCAGGGAGCACCATTTCGGTCTTCTCCAGGGCCTGACCTATGAGGCTTTCCGGGAGCGTTATCCTGAAGAGCGGGCCGGGTTTGAATCCGGAAGCCCCGACTATTGCTTTCCCGGGGGCCAGAGTGCCCGGCAGCACCATGACGGTATCGTTGCCCGCGTGGCGGAAATCGCACGGCGACACACCGGGCAAACCGTGCTGATCGTTGCCCATGGCGGCGTGCTGAGAAGTCTTTTCAATGAAGCCGTCAGGCTATCTCTGTCCGAGCCCCGTCGCTTCTCGCTGTTTAACGTTGCGATAAACCGATTTTCGGTCTGTGGAGATGTCTGGCGCCTGGATACGTGGGGAGACATAGCCCATTTGGGGGAGATGGACACGCTGGATGACAGTTGAAGAGGCAATGCACTAAACCGACTCGGGATTGTCTATAAGGGGCAGGGGTATGTACTACGGCCGCACGGGCATGCACGTTGAAATCGATCTGACCAGCGGCCGGATTGGCAAGCACAGGTCGGATGCCGCCGCCGAGGAGCTGTACCTGGGGGGCAGGGGTGTTGCTACCAAGTTGTTCTGGGATCGGGTGCCTTCCGAAGCCAGGCCCTTCGCACCGAGTAACCACTTGATTTTCAGTACCGGCGTTCTCACCGGCACCCCGGCACCCGGGGCCAACCGTACCATTGTGATGACGCTTTCCCCGCAAACAGGCCTGCTGACCTATTCCAGTCTGGGCGGGTTTTGGGGCGCCGAGCTCAAACATGCCGGTTATGACGGTCTGATCATCACCGGCAAGTCTCCGAAACCTGCATACCTCTGGATAGCCGATGGGCACATCGAAATACGCAATGCCGCCCACCTGTGGGGCAAAGACGTCCACGAAACCATAAATACCATTCAGAAGGAGCCTAACCAGGCCGGGGCCCAGGTGCTGTGTATCGGACCGGCCGGTGAAAACCGGGTTCGGGCGGCTTCGATTGAACACGGCTCCGGCACCGGCGCGAGCCGGGCAGGGGTCGGTTCCGTAATGGGGGATAAGCACCTGAAGGCCATCGCGGTTAGCGGCAGCAAAGACGTTCATATTGCCCGGCCACTGGAATTCAACCGATGTTGCCGCCACGTGCTTAACAAGACGGACAAGATCAGGGCCTATTTTGAACGCATGTCTTATGAAGTCCACGATTGGTTCCTGAACAACTGGGCCTGGGGCAATCTGGAGGCCAACCGGCCCTTTGAAAACGCAGGGGAATACCACGCCGAATTTGTAAAGAAATCCCAATCGCGACGCCGGAGTTGCCATAACTGCGGCCTGGCTTGCAAAGCCAGCATCTCCCTGCCCGGCGGGGAGTATTGCACTATCAAGTGCCAATCCTGGTTTTGCTTCATGTTCGCCGTTAAGTCTATCGACCTTCTCTTTAACGCACGCTGTATTAACCGGTGTGAAAAATACGGGCTGGATTCGGTGTCCACCGCCTGTATCATCGCTTTTGCCATGGACCTCTTCGAGAAAGGCATCCTGACCACCGCTGATACGGGGGGGGTGGCCCTGGAATGGCGCAATCAGGAGTTGACCCTGGCACTTATCGCCCAAATTGCCCGGCGAGAGGGCATTGGAGACATACTGGCCGACGGGGTATACGCGGCCGCCCGGCAGATCGGCCGGGGGGCGCACCGGCATGCCTACCATATCAAGAAGCTGGAAATGATGCCCTTTCAGCCTTATACTCCCTACCGCGCCCTGCGGACGGCCATTACGGATCGCCTGGACATGTCGCGGGCCGAAAACAGCGCGGTTTTGTGGGCCATGGAGAACACGCCCCAATGGAAGGCCGATTACGTGAAAGCGGGCTTTTTTCACTACCCCAAGGCGTTTGAAAAACCCTTTGTTGAAGCCTATGCGGGACTTTCGCGGGATTATGAGAAAATCATTCCCTTCACCTCTCATGACGCCGACACAAACGCGCTTGCCGATTCGACCGGAATTTGCATTTTCTGGACCGGTTTCTGGCTTTATCCCCCCATCAGTGTCGAGGACCAGCTGAAACTGGTATCCCACGCTACCGGCAGGGATGTGGACATATCCGAAGCGATGTATATCGCCAAACGCATCAATGCCGTAACCCGGGCCTATAACGTTAAAAAGGGCATTCGCAGAAAAGACGACCTCAATATTCCGCAACGCTTCTTTGAGGAAGACCCGGCACCTCCGGACCGTAAACTAGATATCGGCAAATTTAAAAAAATGATCTCCGGCTACTACAAATTGCGGGGCTGGACCCGCGGGGGGGTTCCAGGCCGACGGGAACTCGACCGACTGGGTCTAAATGATGTCCGCAG
>CAZWGD010000035.1:0-276 GCA_964633235.1 uncultured Desulfobacteraceae bacterium
CACCGGAAAGGACTGGCCCACGGCCTTTTACAGTTGGTTTAAAGAATATGATGGGGCCGGGGGGCTTTTGGTCGCCGACCGCTTTGTAAGGGATGAGATGGACCGGGCCACCCTTTCCAAAGCGCCGGACGCCATCGCTACGGGTGAATGGAAGCCTGCTGGGATGCCGGTCCGGACCCAGCTGACCCATCTGAAAATAAAATTTACCACCACCGCTCCGGGCCGACCCCACTTGGTCAAGGTATCCTACTTCCCCAACTGGCGGGGCAAGGGCGC
>CAZWGD010000035.1:286-11037 GCA_964633235.1 uncultured Desulfobacteraceae bacterium
GTCCCCTTCGCAGCCAAGGCAGCCGCGCGCGCCTTCTCGGCCCGGCACGGCGGCGGGTCAAGGGCGCCCCCGGTATCTATCCTGTGAGCCCCCATTTTATGCTGGTCATTCCCCGGGAACACGAAGTGGTTCTCACTTACGGACGCTCGGGGTGGGAAATCCTGGGATTTTTAATCGGAATCATCTGCCTGGCCGGTTGTATGATCGGATACCTGGCCACACGACCCGCCAGCATATGGGGCAACACCCGGGCCGGACGTACGATGCGCTCCCTCACCGGTTGGTATGTCAACCGTATCGCGCCCCCCCTGAATCAGGCCGGCATCTCGCTGGAAGCAGAGATAGAAAAACACCGCTCCTTGATCGGAGGCGTCCTGGTCATCTGCTGCCTGGCTGTGATCATCAGCGGCGCTGCCCTGCGCAACCGGCCGGTGCGCACATTGATCAAGGGGCATGCCTGGTATGCCCGGGGGATGGAGGCCGCCCGGCAGCACCACATCCCCCTATCCAAGGCCCATTTTAAAAAGGCCGTTAAGACCATGATGCCCCTTATAAAAGACCGGACCAACCACGACCATCTGGATATCATCAACGCCATCCTGATGACCGCCAGATGCTACGAAAACCTGGAGCGCTTCACCGAAGCCGAAACCTGGTATCGCACCATCCTGGCGGAGTATCCCTACAGCCGGTATGTTGGGGAGGCCCATGTGAAGATGGCCCGCAATTTCTGGCGACAAGGTCATGCGTCCTGGCGCCGGGCCAATGCCGGCATGGAGGACGGCAGTGCGTTGTCCGGGACCGATGACCTCCGGGATGCGCTACGCTTGTGGGCACGTGGCATCCATCACTTTAAACAGGCCCTGGACCTGGATCCCTACTCGGTTTGGGCTGAACGGGCCGCAAGAGAACTCAGCGAGCACCGTTTCTTGCAGGCAACCCCGGCATGGACCAAACTTTTTAAATCCCACCCATGGGTAAAGCAACGCTTGGCGGAGCTGCGCGCTAAGGCCCGCGCATATCCAATTCCTGGGACGCCACCAAGTATTAAATAATTTAATATGCTAAAAACTTATTTAATACTTAAGCAGACCCTCAAACCTAAAAAAACCATAAGGCTGGCCTAAAAAAACCATAAGGCTGGCGGTGCTCCTCTAGTCCGACTCCATTTATTTGTTCGATATGACCTGAAAAACGGTCAACATATTAGATAGATAGGTGTTAAAAGACCTGTTATGCCAAATTTATTTTACCCAAGATACCTGTTCTATACTTTTATTGGTATGAAATTTGCTGATTAATTGATCAGCATGAAACCGATCAAAAAAAGTGCAGCGGGATTCACCCTGCTGGAAGTGGTCATGGTACTGACCATAGTCGCTATCGCCGCCGGCATGATAATCCCCAATACAATGAGCTATATCTCCAGTTATGGGCTGCGCAGCGCCGCCAGTGAACTGCGCGGCAACATGCAAAGAACCAGAATCAGCGCAGTGAGAGGCAACACCAGCTGGGCGGTGCTTTTTGACGTTGCCAACAACCAATACAGCGTTTGTTCCGGAAGCGGTGACGGCGACTGGACAACCCCCGGCGACAATACCTGCGAGAACCCGGTAAGACTGGCCGACCACGGCAGTAATATCGTGTTCGGTCTGGGCAATGCCCCTGCCCTGGGCGGGAGTACAAACCCCGTTACCTTTGGAAATGCGGCAATTTTCAACTCCCGGGGGTTTTTAAACCCTCCCTCGGGTTTTGCTTACTTGAATGTTACCAACCGATCCCGAAGCGCCGCTGTTGGCGCGGTCCAAAGCGGAGCCATCTCTTTAAGACAATGGCGCGGCGGCAATTGGCAGTAACAGGGAATTCTAAATCAATGCACACTAGGTTGCCCTCAAAACATGAACCCATAACCGTACCCCTCCAGTTTTCCCAAGGCGGGTTTACCCTGGTGGGACTGCTGGTCGCCCTAGCGGTATCCGGCATAGTGATCGGCGGTATGTACGCCACCTATAATTTCAATCAGGCTTTATACTCCAACCAGGAGCAGGTGGCCGAGCTGGATCAGAACCTGCGTGCCGCAATCTATTTCTTGAGCCGGGAGATACGCATGGCCGGGTTTGATCCCACCCGGGCGTCCGAAGCGGATATCCTGACGGCCAGATCGGGCCTGTTCAATTTCACCCAGGATTTGAATGAAAATGCACAGCTTACCGATGCCAACGAAAATGTCACCTTTGGTTTCGCTGCCGCTAATGATAACGATCGAGATGGCGTTGCGGATCCCATTGTAGGCAGCGCTGCTTCTTTGGGAAGAGATACGGGCGGCGGTTTTCAGCCCATGATCGAAAATATTCACGCCATTGGGTTTGCCTATGCCTTCGACAATAACGGGGACAGGCAGTTCGACCTGGATGCCAACGGCAATATCATCTGGGCCACGGACGCAAATGCGGACGGGTTGCTGGACACCAGCCTGGACACCAATATGGACGGTGTCATCGATGCCAGTGACACCCCCGGAGGAGTCGCCCTGGCTACCGGAATACCCATTCGCAATATCCGGGCGGTCACGGTATGGGTGCTTGCCAGGAGCGAAGATCCGCTCTACTGGCATAACGATACCGCCACCCATGTGGTCGGATTGAACCACATCGCCTGCGACGCCAGTCCCGGATCTTGCGACCCCCGTTTCAAACGCCGGCTGCTAAGTGCCAATATCATCTGCCGCAACAAGATACAGGAATAGAGAGCCGTCAAGAATCGTCACTGCCATGAGGAGCGTATGAAAAGAGTCATTCATAACCAGGGAGGCTTTTCAATCGTGGAGGCCGTGATTGCCACGGGGATTTTAACGGTGGGCATCCTGGCCGTGGCCAGCATGCAGTCCATGGCCACACGGCTCAACACCACGGCTTACGAGCTGACCGAAGACGTTACCTGGTGCCAGGACACCATGGAATGGCTGCTGGGGCTGCCCTATGACGATGCCAACTTGGATCCGGCCACAAACCCGCATACGGCGGGCATCCACCCTCCGGGGTACCCCATCAGCTGGACCATCGAGGACGTGGACAGCACCCCGCCCTACGCGGTGCCGGATGCCAAACGGATCATCCTGACCGTCTGGATGCCGGACGGGGTGACCCCTAAATTTCAACTGACCACCATAAAGGCCCGGACCTTGTCATCCTAGTCCGGTTTTGTCTCTATTTAGGTCTTGTCTGTATCATCAGGCAGGCATGGAAGGAATGAAGCCGATGAACATTCCCGGCATGATCACAGATCTCAGTCGTGCCAAACATCATCGAAAAACGACGGACCAGGCCGGCATGACCACGGTTATCGCGGTCATGGTTCTGGCCCTGCTGTCCATTATGGGCATTTCCGCCCTGACCACCTCCAGGTTCGAGGTTCAGATCGCGGATAATGACCGCACCTATAAACGCAATCTGGCCTTTGCCGAAGGCGCCACGGCGGAAGCCGCCCAGGTGCTGAGAAACGCCAGAACAACACCTGTGCAGTTACGCAAGCGGACCCTGACGGGCATGTTCGCCACTGATGATGAGTCGGCCAACATGCAAGACCTTGTCAATTGGTACGACTCCGATATGGCCTATAAAAGAACCACCTCGGTGGTGGATGCAAACACCCAGTACTCAGCTAACGACTATAAGCGCTCCGGTTCCCTCAGCCTGTCCAACCGCAGCTCGCTGCATCAGATTGCCATTTATGGGCTCTACAACGAAACCCAGGCCAAAGATCTAGTGATGGTAAGAATCGGCTATATGATAAGGTACTGACCGGGACCGGCCACGAAAATTACCAGGCTAAAATCCCGGCTTTGCGGGAGTTAACGGAAAGCAGAAAAAGCGGTGATAGCGATGCCAAAAACCAGACTGTTCATCAAAATTTCTTTTTGGATGCTGCTGGCGCTAATGATTCCCGTGACCGTGCTGGCCGCCAGCATTACAGGGGGAATAGAACCCAGTGAGGTCAGGGGCGATGCAAGTTGGTACATCCGGCGGATCTGGCCTACGCCGGCCTCAGACTGGTGGGGACCCTATGCCCACAACCAGACCGTAACCGTCGATCAGGATAACCAGATCTGGCGCTATGAAATGCGCTTCAGCGACGTATCGGGGTGGATAACGCCCGCCAATCAGACACTCTGGTTGTGGCCCTATCAATCCACGACCCGAACAGGCCGCTATGAACCATCTTCAACCACGACCACCACCTCGACCACCTTATCGACTACAACGACTACATCCACCACAACCCCATCTACGACAAGCACAACTACCACCTCCACCACCACGACAACGTCATCAACTACCACCACATCATCCACGACCACGACCTCATCAACCAGTACCACCACGGTCTCATCCAGCTCCACCTCCAGCACCACCACGACAACCCTGGCCCCCGGGGAGTGTCTGGACATCGCCGATGTCCCCCTGGACACCAAGCTGCAGCCGGCACCGCCCAACATCATGTTCCTGATGGACGACTCCGGCAGCATGGACTGGGAAATCCTGACCAGTGAATCCAGCGGCGTATTTGACGACGGCGAGGCCAATTGCTATTACGTGTTCGACGACCCCAACGACGACAACAATTATCAGACCGGAAGCAACAGCCGCATCCTGGAGGGAAATTACCGGGGGAAATGGAAGGCCCAATGGCATGGTTATAACCGCATGTACTACAATCCCACCGTGGATTACGACCCCTGGCCGGGCAAGGAGAACGCTGATTCGACCACACCGCTTCAAGACCCCATGAACGCCGCCACCCTCTTTGACCTGACCGCCGTCTACCATACCATTCCGCCGGGCAATGCCGAAATCATCATCGACGATATGGGGCCTGGTTTTTCCACCACGGGTTCCTGGCATGAATCCCAATATACACCCGAGTACGCCGACTACTCCAAGTACACCAACGAAAACAGTACGGCCACCTTCACCCCCACCCTTCCAGCGACCGGATTTTATGACGTAACCGCCTGGTGGAACTGCTACACCGACCGCGACCAAAACGCCAAAATCACCATCACCCACGCTGCCGGCAGCACGGTTCAGTACTGGAACCAGCGGGCCACCAACGATCATGCTCCCGAACCCGGGGTCTGCGGAGAGTGGCTCCCCCTGGGCAGCTTCAGTTTTGCCGCCGGAACCGGCGGGTCGGTCAAAATCGAACGTCATACCGCAAGCACGGGTGGCAGCACCATCGCGGACGCGGTAAAATTCACTCATGAGGAGCCGGAGATCGTCATACATAACGCCCACTACTATGCCCAGGCCGGAGACAGTGTCTACCTGGTCAATTTCAACGCCGGTGCCCGGGAATTTTACCTGTTTTCCGACCAAGATCAGGACAGTACCGTGGAAACAGGCGAGCTGACCCTCCTGGATGCAGCCCAGGTACCGACGGCCCTTCGGCAGCGTGCCGCCGCGGACGAGCTCCAGAACTTCGCCAACTGGTACTCCTATTACCGCCGGCGGGAATTGACCGCCAAGGGGGCCATCGCCGAAATCATCGAGAACATCAAAGGCGTAAGCATCGGCCTCTACTCCATCCACGAGCGTGTGAACCAGGCGGTGCTCAAGGTTAAGGTGCGTGAAGGCGGGGTGTGGCATGACAACACCGAGACCCTGATCAATCAGGTCTATAACTACTACTCCGCCAACAACACTCCCCTGCGCAATGCCCTGCAAAACGTGGGACGGTACTTACACGCCGACGATGGTTCCACCGGCGGCATCGGGGAAACGCCCTATTACGTCAATACGGATAACGGCGACTGCCAGCAGTCCTTCGTCATTGCCATGACGGATGGATATTACAACGGCGACGACCCGAACGTGAGCAATGAGGACGGCGACAACGGAGACCCCTACGCCGACGATTATGCAGATACCCTGGCCGACGTGGCCATGAAGTATTACGAAAACGACCTCTCCTCGGCCCTGGACGACCTGGTGCCAGGTACGTATATGGATCCGGCCAACCACCAGCACATGGTCACCTACGGGGTTTCCTTCGGGGTTTACGGCACCTTGAACCCGGACGACTACGACCTCTACAATAAAAACCACGACCTGCGCGTATACCCCACCTGGCCCGACCCCACGGCCGGGGATCAACAGAAAGTCGACGATTTATGGCATGCCACGGTAAACGGGCGGGGGGAATTCCTGAGTGCGGCCGATCCCCAGGAGCTGGTGGATTCACTGCAGGAGATCATGCAAAGCATCGTTGCCCGGGTAGGCACGGCCGCTTCGGTTTCCATCAACGGGGAAGAGCTCCAGGCCGGGCTGTTAATGTTCCAGTCCAGCTACGCCACGGACGGGTGGACCGGAGACGTCAAGGCCTATCCCATCGACGAAGACACGGGCGCGGTTGACAAGACCACGGTGATCTGGTCTGCCGGTGAACTGCTCGGTGGTGACTATACTGACTGGGATACGGACCGCAAGGTCGCCACTTACAACGGCAGCAGCGGCATACCTTTCCGTTATTACAGCTCCCTTTCGGAAGACCAGAAGGCCATGCTGAGCGAGGATGAGACCCTGGGGCAGCAGATGCTCAATTATCTACGCGGGGACACCTCCCTGGAGGGTCAGAACGGAGGCGCCTTTCGCGACCGCTACAGCATACTGGGGGATGTCGTCCATTCCGAGCCCTTGTACCACGACGGCGTCATCTACGCCGGGTCAAATGCCGGTATGGTGCACGCTTTCGACAAGACCACCGGCATGGAGATATTCGCCTACGTACCGGCGCTGATTTTCCCTAACCTGGTCAATCTGACCAACCCCGAATATGCCCATCGGTATTACGTGGACATGACGCCCTATGCCAGGGATATCGACAGCGGAGCATATGACGGCCAGACCTGGCTGGTGGGGGGGCTCGGCAAGGGAGGACGGGGATACTACTGCCTGAATGTGACCGATATCGCCACCATCGACAATGAAACCGCCCTGGCAAGCCGGGTAAAATGGGAATACCCGCGTATTGGCACCAACGGCGCCGACATCAACGATCTCGGCTACTCCTTCAGCAAGGCTTTCATTTTGGAATCAGATGCGGGCTGGATCGTGATTTTCGGAAACGGATACAACAGCCCCAACGGCCATGCGGTGTTATTCGTCCTGGATGTAGAAACCGGCACCCTGTTGAAAAAGATAGATACGGGCGTGGGGGAGTGCAACGGGCTCTCAACCCCCACGCCGGTGGATGTCAACAACGACTATAAGGTAGACTATGTGTACGCTGGGGACCTGAAGGGTAATATATGGAAGTTCGATCTCAGGGGTTCCACGGCCACGTGGGGGCATGCCTATGCCGGCCCCCTGTTTCAGGCCCGGCATTTTACCATTCCCCAGCCCATCACCACACCGCCTGACGTCATGGACCACTGTGATCCCACGAAACCGGGATACATGGTGCTTTTCGGTACCGGCAAATACCTGGGTGAATCGGACTTTGACGATACCAGCGTCCAATCGCTTTACGGGATATGGGATTACGGCGACGATGACGATAACACCGAGTATCTCGGTTATTTCGCCCGTGGCCAGATGCCGGAACTGTCCAACCAGCCGGAGAGTGTGACCCTGCTGGAGCAGACCGAGGTCTTCTACCAGGAGATGGACCAGGGTGGTTCCACCCGCTTTGTAAGGGTGTTGAGCCAGAACGCGCCTTCCTGGGAGACCACCGAGGATGACAATCCAGATCAGGAGCCCAATCCCGCAGCCCATGCGGGCTGGTTCTTCAATCTGCCCATATCCAAGGAACGGTTGATACGCAGGCCCATGATCCGCTCCGGGAGATTTATCACCATTACCTCCATCCCCAACACGTCCCCCTGTTCGGCCGGCGGCAACTCCATGCTCATGGAAGTGGATGCCTGCCATGGAGGGCGCAACACTTACCCCTGGCTTGATTTTGACGAGGACGGCAAGATCGACGACAATGACCTCATTGAAATCGGTACCGATGACCAGGGGGAACCCATCATGGCGCCGCCCACCGGCATCCATTTCACAGCAATGATGTATTCACCGGTGATCCTGATCGATCTCAATACCAACACCGAAACCATGTACATGAGCACCGCCACCGGCAATGTGCCCATGATTAGGCAAAAGGCCGAACCCCACGGCATGTTTTTCTGGCAGGAGGTCGATTTGCAGTAAACCAAGACAGGCAGCCGTCCTGCAAACCGTCTTTTAGGCTTGCATACGGCTGCCCGAAAAAAATTCCCGGCATGACGGCCAAAAGGCCGCTTAAACACAAAACAGAAACCGATCCGGGAATACCCCAGTATTAACCGAGGATAAACGCATGCTCTCAAAACCAGATCGATGGCACGCATGGTGGCTGATACCCTGGACGACATGTATTCTGCTGATTTGCTCATGGCAAACGAGCCGGGCGGATTCTCTTAAAATCAAGCCGCTGTTGAAGCCGCCCGATATTCAAAACTCTCCGTCTAAGGGTGAAGCCCCCCCGGGCCCCCTTATTGACGGCTTCGGTACTATTGAAAGGCTTGAGGGAGATGAAATTGTCATTGATGATGCGCTCAAGAAAATGGCCGCGAATGTTTTCTATTACGCCGATTCCGGCGTCCCCATGGTATCCGGCCTGCGCGTCGGCTCCCTGGTCGGCTACAGTTTAAACGCGGCGGGACAAATTTCAGCCCTGGTACCCTTGAAAAAGCCTAAACCGAGGCGCTGACCGCACATTGGGATTCTGAAACTCTTTATCCATGATCCAGGTTTGCCCATGAAATCTTTATCGTCTGCCATGCTCTGTCTTTTTATCCTGTTTGGATCCGATGCCGGTGCGGATTTCTACCGCTATACGGATGTCGACGGGGTTGTGCGTTACACCGATGATAAGACCAAGATTCCCGCGCAATACGACAACCGTGTAAAATCTTATCAAACCGCAGATGAAACCGAATCAAGTCGCTCAAGCCGCGCCGCAGATGAAACCGAATCAAGCCGCGAACCCGTCGGAAAAACCGCCCAAACAAATTCCAACATCGTGCAGCAGTCTAAAAACAGCGTACCGCCCGATAACCGCTTGCGGAATTCATCCCATGACTACGATCAATTGTACCTGGAGGGCAAGCTTCTAAAAAAGCAGTTTGCCGACCTGGTTCGGGAGAAAGAAGCTCTGGAAAAAGAGGAGCCCAGGCTTTCCCCGGCGGAATACAATGACAGGGTGATCAGCCTCAATCTGAAAATTCAGGATTACGAGAAGCATCGCCAAGCCTTTCAAGCCCTTGCGGATGCGTATAACG
Organism: uncultured Desulfobacteraceae bacterium; assembly: GCA_964633235.1. Lineage (GTDB taxonomy): Bacteria > Desulfobacterota > Desulfobacteria > Desulfobacterales > CAZWGD01 > CAZWGD01. The sequence goes on from CAZWGD010000035.1 coordinate 9,609, forward strand.
CCGGCCTGAAAACATCGCCCCAAAAGAGTCCGTGATATTATTGTCGCTTTCCTGCCGACCCTAAATTTTCTCTTGTTTTCCATCCATGGATATACTATTTTCGGACCGTTTGCGGCGGTGAGCGCCACCATAGCTCAAGGGGGGAAGACACTCTCACGCGGCAGCGCTCAGATAACATATCGCTTGTTAATATTCACTGCGGATCAAAGGGGAAATAGAGCCACATGCGCAAAAAAAAAAAGGAACACATCGATTCCTTTATCGGAAAAGATGCATGCTTTGAGGGAAAATTATCATTTGGCGGGACCGTGCGGATTGACGGGAGCTTCATAGGGGAGATAGAGGCTACGGGAAACCTCGTCATCGGTATTGAAGGCAGGGTGGATGCCGATATTCAGGCGGCCTCCATCATCTGCAACGGGGAAATCAACGGCAAGGCCATTGCGGAGCAGTTCATCGACATTCGCACACCCGGAAAGATGTTCGGCGACATCCAGGCGCCCACCGTGGTGATCCAGGAAGGTGTTGTTTTCAAAGGAAACTGCCGCACGGGCATGTCCAAAGAAGCCGAGAGAGATACACCCGCTAAGGTGCGCCAAATGAAGACCCCTCCATCCAAACCCGCCGTTGGCCAGAAAGCCGATACGGTGAAAGAGGGTGCCTCCGAGGATCCCAAGAAAACCATTGTATTGAAGTAGGTATGGTTTTAGGAATCACCCCCCCTTGCTTGCCATGGACATCAACCTGTATGCCTGCGCATGCGCTCTTAAGCGCGGTCTTTGATCAGCATGGTTGACGGATCCAACATCAGGCGAGTGCCGTGGGAATCCTGAGGACCACCTTTGATGAGGCGGAGATGCACCTCGTTCCCCCGGGGTTCGAGAAAAACGGCGGCTTCAAACAGACGGGCGATATGCTGCAGGCCGGCCGGAAAACCGTTCACTTCAAGGGGTTCATCCCGATGGGTTCGCACGGTAAACCAGCTGTAAAAGCCGAGTTTCTGGGCCAGGGCTTTTAAGTCGGGCAACGTGGCCTGTGGAAAGGTATCAAAAGGCAAACCGTCTATCAGCATCATATCCGGAAAAAAGATCTTCTGCTCCATGAGGTCGGTCAAGCGTTCTTCCAAAACCGGTACACTGAAGCGCTCGGTTTGAAAGGTCATGATAAAGCGATGGGTGAGCACCGCTTCCCACAGGCGGCTGATTTCACCGGCAGCGTATTGGTCGGAAATGTTTCTAAAGACCTCTTCATACCACAGGGACACCTTGCTTACCGGATCATCCAGACTGATGTGCAGCACGTTCTGATTCTGCAGTACCGTATTCAGGGCCAACTGGACCGCCAGCGAGGTTTTGCCCACCCCTGAACGGGCCAAGACTGCACCGCATCCGCCTTCGGTCAGCATATTCTGTGTACGATCCCCCAGCAG
>CAZWGD010000036.1:0-7125 GCA_964633235.1 uncultured Desulfobacteraceae bacterium
GCCAAAAAACGCGGCGGTCGAATCACCCGGCCGTCGCTGTTCACACAGGCATGCTTTGTATATCCACTTGCCAGGATGGTTTCGTCTTCCTTACGCAGCAACCGGTAGTTGAATCTGACGCCGGCCCGGAGCCCTTTGTCCAGCCGGGTTTCTATAATCAGGACATCATCATAGCGGGCGGGTGCGATATACTTGCACAACGCTTCGGAAACCGGCAGAAAAATGCCCCGTTTTTCGATGCTTTTATAACTCAGTCCCAGGGTCCTGAACATCTCCGTGCGGCCGATTTCGAACCAGCGAAAATAGTTGGCATGGTAGGCCATGCCCATGGTATCCGTATCACCGTAAATGACACGGCACTGTGTTTTATTGGGTTCCATTAGACCTGGTCTCGTTTGGATAAATCCAGTGTAGTGGCTGTTTATACCCTTCTTCTCATATCTGGTCGATCTTAAGGGCAAGATCCCCCAGGGTATCGTTGGCGGCGGTCAATTTTTCAGGGTTGGAAATTACGGCAATACCATGGCTGTCAGTGTCGTCGCCAAAATATTTTTCGGCGACCTGTTTGACCTGACGCAGGTTCAGCCCAAGCAGTCGGGCCTTGAATGCATCCCGCTCTTCATCGGACAGGGATACCAGGGATCGATAAAATGCCTTGCGGGCGGCGGCTCCGGGCGGGTCCGGCTTGTCGATTTCAGAGCACACCTGGAGGATGGCCTCTTTAACATCCTCCTCGGTGTAGTTGCCGGAGCGAATAAACCTCAGGGCGCCCTTAAACGTGGTCAGGGTGGATACGACATGCGGATCCCGGTAAGAGGCCATGCTGAACAGTCCCTCCTCTGAGTTATAAAGGGCAAATCCGCCGTAGGCGCCCCCCTTTTCCCGGATCTCCCGGTGGAGGTATAGGGAGCGTAAAAGCTTGCTTATCAGGGAAACGGCGGGGGCGTCCTCATGTCCCAGGGAGACGGTTTTGAAGGTGGTCGCCGCGAAGGACACCGCCGTTGTGGTGGCCCACCCGTTGCGAACGCGAACCGTGGACAGGTCCACGGGGGGCGAAGCAAACCTCCGGGAATCTCCGGGTCCGAACGCTTCTCCCATGCGCGCCAGAACCGATGGGGAAGTGGTCTCGCAAACATCCTCACCGATCACCGCCATGACCATATTATCGGCCTTGAAAATGGACGCGGCAATGGCTGTCAGCTTATCCGCCAGAGATTGCATGGCGTCGTCGTCAAGGGTTCGGCTGATCTTCTTAATCATCTGCAACTGATAAATACCCTGCCAGGTTTCCTTCAAAGCGGAAGCGGTGGAAAAATGCCTGGAGGCCGAGGAGATAGCCAGCCGGTGCCCCTGGTGGACCACCATGGCCTCCAATCCGGCGCGGTACTCCAAAACCAGGTGTTTTAAACGTACGAGATCACTGAAGGCGAAGCGGCCGGCCAGTTCGTCGATAATGGCATACATCTTCTCCTGGTTTCGATCCAGGCATTTGCCGTTTAAGGAGATGAACGGGACACAGGCGCGGGTATGGTCATAACGAATGCGCGCTGCGGGCGACAGCCCGATGCCGCCGGTGTAAGTGTCTATCCGCCGGGCCATTTCCACGTAATCCCGCACCGCGGTGCCGATTTGCGGAAGCACGCTGCAGAAAAGGGGCAGAAGAGGCAGCAGGTCATTTTCCAACCCACCGATGCCGAAAGCCGCCGTAAAGTATGAAATCCCCGCCGTCGGCTGCCGGTAAAAAGAGGCTGTAACATGCTTTCCGTCCACAGGCGGGTCGACCCGGTGCATTTGCGCGGGTATATCGCCGCGCTCCAGGGTCGGCAGGCAGGATATATCCTCCTGAGACTCCTGAAGACGCGCCAAGGATCTGGTGTTCTGCACTATTTTTTGAATATCTTCAGGGTCAAGATTTTCCCTGATCTTTTGCAGCTCCAGGGCTGTGCGACGTTGTTCCTTTTCCGCCTTTTCGTGGTCGGGGGCCAGGGTGCAGCGCACCCGGTGGGGGTTTTCCAGAAAATAAGCCTTGATCTTGTTTTCCAGGTAAGGCCCCTGGTCCAACCGGCGGCGGAGTTTCTCCAAGTCGCTGTCCAGTTCCAGAATCCTCCGGGGATCTCCACCGTGCAGCCAGGTTCCGGAAATACCCAACAACACTTTGATCCCGTACGGATAGGGCGTATTGGTTACCTCTTTGCGGTGGAATTCAATCTGATGGATAGCCGCATCCACCAGCTGTCGGTCAATGCCCGTGGCATACAACCTGTGCAGGCAATCGAAAATGACGCCCTCGATGCGTTGGGCGTCGGAGGCCTGCACATCTTTTAAACCGCAGGAAAACAGTGTATCCCGATTGTCGGCGTCAAATCCGCTGCCGTCGCTGAGGGCGGTGCCCAGCTCGGCATCCATCAGGGCCTTTCTGAGGGGCGATGCCGCATTCCCCAACAGTACCTGTTCCAGTATGGCCAACACCAGAACTTGAAAGGTGTTGCGGATATCCGCCATCAGCCATGAAATGCAAACCTGACATTTGCGGGCGGGATCTTCATTTTTTCCCAGAGGGTAGGTGTAAACCGCTTCCCGGGGTGTCTGCCATCTGGATTGGCTGGGTACATCCGTATGGGGGTGGATGCGTTCAAAGCGATTGAGCACCTTTCCACGGATAACGTTTAAATGCTTTTCCAGGGGCAGGTTGCCATAGGTGTAAAAAAAGGCGTTGCTCGGATGGTAATGGCCCTCGTGGAATGATTTCAGCTGATGGTAGGTGAGGCTGGGGATTACGGCGGGATTACCGCCTGAATTATGACGATAGGTCGTATCGGGGTAAAGCGCATTTAAAAGGGAGCGTACCATGACCTGATCCGGGGACGACATGGCCCCCTTCATCTCGTTGTAAACGACCCCCTTGTAGACCAGCCGCCCATGCGGGTTGTCTTCAAAACCCGGTTCAATTTTCCCCGATGCCGAATCTTGGGCATCCAATTCCACGAGATGGCCCTCCTGCCTCAACCTCAACTCCTCCAGTTTGGGAAAAAAGGCGGCGTCCAGGTAGACCGCCATGAGGTTGTAATAATCCTTTTCGTTCTGCGTGGAAAAGGGGTACATGGTCCAATCAGAGGCGGTAAAGGCGTTCATGAAGGTATTCAAGCTGCGCTTGAGCATGGAAAAGAAAGGGTCGCGGACCGGATAGTTTAATGAGCCGCAAAGTACGGTATGCTCCAGGATATGTGCCACCCCTGTGGAGTCATTGGGGACCGTTTTGAAAGCCACGCTGAAGGTATTTTCCTGGTCGCTATTGCTGATATGGATGTGCCTGGCGGCAGTGGCCGCATCCAATAGCTCGTAATAATAACAGTCCATGGCCTGGATTTCAGCCGCGCGCAGAACGGTGTAGCCATGCAGATCGTTTCCCCGGGAAAGGCCGGGGTTATTGGGGTCGTTGCGTCTATTCATGAAGGTTTCCCTTTATAGGCCGTCACGCCGGCCAGCGTTACACACTTGGATTAGATGGCTTTATACAGCCCCCGGCTGATGCGGGTGATCTTTTGCAGCTTGGTCAGACGGAAGATAATGTTCCGAATCTTTTTCTCATCAAAATCGGTCTGAGCCTGAATCTCCTTGAACCTCACACCCTGACCGTAAGCCTTGATGGTATCGTATACGATATCGGTGGCGGTCAAGACCTGTTTTTCCCCGGATGCCGATTTCTTATCCGCTTTCACCCTGCGCTGCCTTGTCTGTCTTTTGGTTGCCGACAGGGCCGTTATGCGCTTCTCCAAACGATCGATGGCACCCGTTATTCTATCCACATCACGTCGAGTGGGAATCTCATATTTCTTGATAAAATATTTGACCATGGCGTCGAAACTCACATGTCCTTTTTTTTCCTTCATCTTTGTCTCCCTTGGCTTATGTTGAGTATCATCAAACGTAAGCGTTCACAGGGCACCGCATCTGCTGCGTTACCGGGCACTTGAAGTACAACAGTACGCCTGCGTGCCCGGTGCCTTGCATATGCGGCACTCTGTAAACGCTTACCAGTCGGTGATTTAGCGTTCATTAGTCATTCCAACCCCGTTAACGGGTATCATCAAACGAGCCAGTTTACTATTGAATAACGTAAGGAAAGTCAAGCAAAAGCCAGTCGGTACCAATGACCACGTGCGCATATGTTGCTAAAATAGTGTATGGGTGTTATCAAGCGCCATTGAAGAAATAGAAAGAAAGGCCTTGACTTCATGACCTCACCCCGCACATTGCTCAGGGCCCAGCATAAGAGGGCCAAAAAAAAATGGGGACAGCATTTCCTCACCGACCCCTCGACGGCGGAAATGATTGTCAAGCGGTCCGCAATCGGTACCGATGATGCGGTTTTGGAAATCGGCGCGGGTCTCGGGGCGCTCACCCTGCCTCTGGCACGAGCGGCCGGGCGGGTGATTGCGGTGGAAGTGGATCCCCATTTGATCGATCCGCTAAGGACACGGATGGCGGAAAACCGTTTGACCAATGTGAAGGTCATCCAGGCGGATATCCTTACCGTTGACATATCGAAAATGGCCGTCGCGGCTGGCAGGAAGATGATTGTCATGGGCAACCTGCCCTATAACATCTCTTCGCAGGTCCTGGTTCAACTGATCCATTCTCGGAGGATCGTCAGCCGGGCCGTCTTGATGCTCCAAAAAGAGCTGGCGGTACGCATTGCCTCCCCCCCGGGGCGCAAAGATTACGGCCGCCTTTCGGTTATGCTCCAATACTGTGCCCGGATAAGCCAACTGGGCGCGGTAGACGGCCGCCTTTTTTTTCCCCGGCCGGCGGTTGATTCCACGGTGCTTGAAATCCGTTTTCGGGATCGACTGGAAAGCATTCCCCGCCATGAGGCGCATCTCTTTGATACCATTAAGGCGGCTTTCGGACAGCGGCGCAAAAACGTGAAAAACGCCCTTACGGGAAGTCATTTAGATGTGGATAAAAAAACGGCGGCGGCGGCCCTTGCCGGTGCGGGTATTGATCCCACCCGCCGGGCGGAAACCCTATCCGTTCAGGAGTTTGTAGACCTCAGCAACCATCTGCACTCAGCCGCGGCGGCCTGCCAAACCTCAACAACCGGTGATGAAGGTCAACAGTGAATAGCGCGGCGCGGAGGACCTTTCCGATTCGGCATACCCCTCCCCACCTTTAACCCCTGACTGGAGCCGGGTTCACATATTTTCGGCGATAGTGATCGCCCGGTCCCCCAGCATATTGACATAGCTTCCCATCTCGTTGTCGTACCAGCCGTAAATGACCGCCTGGGTCACCGGAATGCTGATAACGGGATCAGGAAGCGAGGAAACGATCTGGTTGTCCAATCCGGGGGCATTCTGCAAATCGATGGTAATCTCTCCGGTGCGGGTGTGGGTTTCATGGCCCTCGATAATAGCCGCCGATTGAGGCATACCCACGATATCTCCGGAAACATTCTGTTTATCGCTGTAGTGAAGGTATCCATGGGGATCATCGTCCGCCGCCTGCCGGTAGATATCGTTGAGCATCCCTCTGCGGACAAATCCCCCTGACAACTCCTCTTGCAGGTTGAGCACCAAAATCACCAGGGAGCCGGTGGCCGTAGGGATTCTTACCGACTCGGCGATAAACCCGATTTCCTCCATTTCGGGAATCACCAGCCGCAAAGCCCTGGCGGCACCGGTAGTGGTCAAAATAATATTATTCATGGTACTCCTATTCTTCCTAAGATCGGTCTTGCCGGCCTTTGGAAGACGGTCAAGCACCGACTGTGAGCCGGTAGCGGCATGCACAGTAGCCAAGGACGCCGATAAGATCCGTTTAGGTCCCAGGGAGTTAATCAACGGTTTGACCATATGAGCCAGGCAGGTGGTCGTGCAGGAGGCGTTGGAGATCAACCGGTGCCGACGCGGGTCATAGGCATGGCTGTTGATCCCCATCACCGTGGTGATGGAGTCCTCCGGCATGGAAACAGCGTCGTTCTTGGTTTTAAAGGGAGCGGAAACAATCACCTTTTCGGCCCCGGCTTCCAAATGGCCGCGCAGCGACCCGCCGGGATGATCGGCAGACAGTGCGGGATCGAGAAATCGGCCCGTGGTATCCACCACCAGCGATACGTCATGGGCCTGCCATTCAACCTTGGCGGGGTCGCGAGATGATCGTAAAAAGCGCACTGTAAGGCCGTCGATCATCATGGAGCCGGCGGTTTCATCGATATCGCGCACCACCGGATCGGCGTTATTTCCATATAAAAACCCGTGCAGAGACCCGTAACTGGAATCCCGCTCCACATAATGGGCGATATCCGCCAGCGAGGTGCCGGATTCGCGCCCGATGTTGACCACGATTTCCCTGAAAAATTTTCGATTGACGTGATGCCATAGGGTGAGCTTGCCGATGCGCCCAAACCCATTGATCCCCAACTTCAAATCGTTGTAATTTTCCCCGGCTTTATACATGACCCGAACATCTCCTTTCCAAGGCTTTCACATTCGCGGCTGGTACGCTAATCCAAACCGTGCTAAGGCCTGTACGGCAATGCTTATGTCTGTTTGGTTTTTATATAGCCCTGATGAACCGCCCCCTCGTGGCCGTCAATACCGATATACTCCCCCGTGCGAATTTCGATGCCGTTGAATCGGCAATACTTGTGTCTCTCATCGCAAACCATGTTGCCGCAGCCCACGACACACACCTTGCCCAACTGGTGGGCCACCACGGCCGCATGGCTGGTAACGCCGCCTCTTCCCGTGAGCAGGCCGTCTGCGGCATTGACTTCCCGAATATCCTCAGGCACCGTGTCGTTTCTCACCAGGATCAGGGGGATATCCGGCTCCACCTTCCGCCAACGGTCGATCTCGTCCAAGTCGAACACCACCCGCCCGCTTAACGCGCCGCCGCTGACACCCACACCGTGACCGAGGATGGTGTCGGCGTCATTGCCGTCCAGGTCAAAGGTGGACACCTTCTTAAAATCCCTGACGGCCATATCTCTCGACTGAAGCACATACAACCCGTCGAGGGTTGGTTTTTCAAAGGTAAATTCAATCTCCTGGGGGCTCCACCCCTGTCTCTCGATTAGGTCATGGGCCCAGGCTTCCAGGGCGTTGTAAATCATCGGAAAAT
>CAZWGD010000036.1:7135-11031 GCA_964633235.1 uncultured Desulfobacteraceae bacterium
TCTCAAGGGTGATATCGGTCTCCCTCATTTCGATATCCTGCTGAAAGATGGAGATGGGCAGGGTTTTGACCAGGCCGGACACCACATCCTCTCCCTGGTTGCCGATGGTGAAATCCCCGTGAAGGTTGATGCGTTCGCCGCTCCATCTCGGGTTATGGGTAAAAATCACACCGGTCCCGGATTGTTGGGATATATTCCCGAAAACCATGGTCTGCACGGTAACGGCGGTTCCCCAGTCTTCGGAAATGCCCATGATCTTCCGGTAGGTTTCGGCCTTCTCCGAGTTCCAGGAGTTGAGCACATACTTGATGGCCATATGCAGCTGATCCAGCGGATCTGACGGCACCTCGATATCCTTTTTGGTAACAAACCGTTTATAATCCATAGCCACGGCCTTCATTTGCGAACCGGAAAATTCTCTTTTAAAATTAATCTTCAACCTACCCTTATGTTTAGCCATAATGGCATCGAAGTCGTCCCTTTCAAGACCGTGAATCATTCCGTAGCACTGCAAAAAACGGCGGTAGCTGTCCCAGGCGAACCAGGCATTCCCGGTGGCATGGGCGATGCCGGTGGCGATCTCCTCATTGATGCCCACATTCAGGAAGGTGTCCATCATGCCCGGCTGGGAGATGGTCGCCCCGCTTCTCACCGACAGGAGCAGGGCCCGCTGGGGATCACCCAGCACCTTGCCGGTGATGCGCTCCAGCCGTGATATTTGGCGGGAAATCTGCTGTTTATAGTTCAGATTCGCTGGTTCGTAGATATCGAACAACTCCCGGCACCTGAAAACCTCCGTGGTGATAATGAATCCGGGCGGCACCGGCAGGTTGAACTGCTTCAAGCGAACCAGATTATAGCCTTTATTGCCCAGGTAAATCAAATCGGTGATCCAGTCGTTGGGATTGGTAATCGTCATCATGGCCCGCTTGGGGTCATAGAGAAGCAGCTTGCGCAGTTTCTCGCTGGATAGCTTTTCGGACTGGCGAAAGAGAACGGTGATAATGCGGGACAAAAACCGGTCCAACTGCTGGAGCCCCAGGGAAAGCGCAATCTGATCCCGAAAAAAAATCTCGGACACCCGCTGGCGCAACCGATCGGCACCAATCTCCCCCTCGGCCGGCAGGTATTTGGCCAGCACATGCTCCGCCCCAAGCGTATTGAAAATGCTGCGCAGGTTCTCTTTATGCACACTATTAAAATAATAGTTGATAATATTATTCACGGCCTTAAAAAAGCCTTTGAACAGGTCCAGGTACTGGGTAAGGGTAAATCCCTTTACCTCCAGGGAAACCTCCAGCAGGTGAGCTGCCGCTTGAATTCCATGGAGGATATCCCGTCGATCTCCAGGGCGCGGGAAAAGAGCTCCAGGTGAGTGTGGATGTCGTAAAACGTAGCCTTGGTGATCAGCGACAGGTCCATCTTGTCCACACGCTCCTCGAAGAGCACGTTTACCAGGGATTCGATCCGGAAGGTCAACCCCAGGGTGTCAAATTTCCGCTCGCGATAGCTCCCGTACATAGAAGGGATGTCTACGGCGAAATGGCGCTTTTTATAGATATCCTCTCTGGCCTCAAATTGTTCCGGCGATAGGATGATCTGCTTTAGTTTTTCGAGATAGGTGAGCAGCTTGGGAAGCTTTACTGAGGAATCGGTCTCTTTAAGGGCTTTCCTGAGCTGGTCGACGGCCGGCAGGGGATCGCCGGTCATTTGATCGAGATATGTCTCGATTTCAATAAAGTTGAGGTTGTACTTCTGGTTGAGGAGCTTGTAAAGCATTCCCATGAGGGCCATGCGTTGTACATCTAACGGCGATATATCCTCTCGGTTTTCGAGAAATGACTTCAACCGGTCTTCCCTGAGGGCGATCATATCGCTCGGCAGCTTATATCCATGTGCGGCCAGCTGCCTGACAGCCCGGTGCATGCCGTCCACGTAAACTCCCCGGTCTTCGATGCGCTCATAAATATCCGGGGGAACAAACGCTTCCAGAACCTCCTTTTCCCGGGTGTCCCAAAAATGGAGAATGGCATCCATAAACCTCAGGATTTGGTTGCTGCTTTCAACATGGCTTTGCTTGCGCAGGAAATGGATAAGGATATCTTTGCGGCTGGTGAGTTCGTCAATGCGGGTTGAAATATCCCGCAGTTTTCCCTCGGCGCCGATTTCGTTGAAATAGACCGGAAACAGGCTGGTCAACTGCTTTACCAGGTTATAAACCGGTCTGATGTTACTGTTTAGCAGCTGGGTGACATCCCGGAAGAACAGGTCGGTGTCTTTAATAAACACCCCACTCACGGAGAGGTGGATAATCAGGCTTGAAATCAGACGGGTCGATAATTTGGGATTGATTTCAATCAGGGCCAGCCAGGTCCTGATATTCTTCAAGTGGGCCTGATTGGCTTTAATCTGCCAGTTATTGTCCACCCCCCCCAGCATGGGGGACTGAAACCCCAGACCGATGATGGCATCGATAAAATCGTTAATCAGATCCGTATCATCGGTTTTAAAAATACCTTTCCCCATGTTTAATATGCAATCCAGGGCGGTGGTGGGAAAGGAAAGGGTCTGTGCTTTTAATATGGATACGGTTTTTTTGAGGAGTTCCCTGACGCTTCGACGGTTTTCGCGCTTAATAAGGCGGGTCAGAGTGCGGTTGATTTCGCGCAGGGTCTCCTCATGGATGATCGAAAGTCCGGAAATATTCATGATATGGAAGAGAAAAACAACCTTCCACATGTGCCCCCGTCCACTGTTTTCACCTTCATTGAACAGCTTTCCGGGCAATTTCCGATAATGTTCAAGAATCTGGTTATATCCGGGAAACAGCAACAGGGCTTTAAACTGGTCCTCAGCGTCTAAAGTGTGGTTCTTGCACACCTTTTCCAGTTTTTTAAGCTGTTCACGGATGCTGTCATGGGAAATGGGGGCAAACAGGTCTTTCAAAACCTCCCGATCCTGTATGCTCCGCACCCGCTCCTCAAACCAGACGCGCGGATCGGCCTGTGACAGCCAGTAGGCGTATGCCTGCCGGTAGGATTTGATCAGCAACCGGTTGACGGCCGTAAAATCCCCCACCTGACCGGAGGCATATTTATCCAGAGCCAGGGCCAGTCTTTTAATGGGGTAGTAGCTTTTAAGAAACAGAAAAAAGGCCTGTTCCCGGAAGCCTGCAATGCGATCCATGGTCCCGTTCAGAACCGGTATAAACCTGTCTAGATGTTGATCCGCATTTTCGACGATCTGTAAAAGCAATTGAAGCAGATGGTCCGCGGCATCGGTTTTGATATCCGTATGGGTGGTATTGTCAATGGCCTTAAAAAAAATGTCCACAAACAAGCTGATGGCTTCCGGGCCCCTGGGGTGCGCCCGAAATATGTGGAAATAATCCAGATCATAGGTTTGCGCCTCGTGAACAATGAACTTCCAGTTTTTGCGAGGATGGGAAAGCTCACTCAAGAAGGTGTTCAACCTTTCCATGATGCCGTAATACTTGGACATCACCTCTTGTATCACCGTGTATTTGGCATCTACGGCGATGTCCACGTGGTACCGGGCCAGATTGAACTCAAAGGCTTCCGACTTAACCACCACACCCTGCTCCTTTCAGATGGCGTCAATTAAAGCGCGGATTTTTCCCGGGACTCGTCTTCCTTGAGAGAAAAGCGCCATTTGCAAAACATATTCCGGGGATGCGGGTCCGGCGGGGCAAATTCACATTCGACCTGAATACGGTCGTCGATTTCAGAGGCAAAACCCTGGAATTCCCCCCGGTGCATCTCCTTGCAGACGAACTCATCCAGCCCGCGCTTTAGCCTAGCCTCCTGGGTGGGGCATGAGGGAACGGTGATAATAACCTCGTCGGCCCGCTCCTCGATGTCATATCCCACCAGAAT
>CAZWGD010000037.1:0-11028 GCA_964633235.1 uncultured Desulfobacteraceae bacterium
ATATCAAGGCCGGCGGCCTTGCGGGCATCGCGCCCAAAGGCCGAAGCGGCCAGGTCTGCCATTACCTGTGTGCCTGATCTGGCCTGTCCGCCTTCTCCCCGGATAAGTTCAGTAGCGGTTTTGCCCAGCACCAATAGGGAGATTATTTCGTCCTGGGCCAGGGGCGGATCGGCGGTCAACCCGACGTTCAGGGCCTCCGTAGTGCCGGATATTGAAAGGGTGATCTCCCAGGTGCGGATGTCGGTGCTGCCCAGGATATCGATGCCGGCCTCGGTGCGATAGGGATTCAAAAAGGTGATCAGGCCCCTTTTGATGGTAAATTTGCGCTGTTCAAGGCGAACGAACCCGGAGGCCACCCTGGCCCTTCCGGTGAGGATGGGGCGTGCCAGATTTCCGGTGAGTTTCAGCTCCGGATCGACCTCCAAATCGGCAAGATCGTTCTCCACCCGCAACAGTTGCCTGCGGCGAATATCGATATTGAGAGTCAAGTTGGCCAGGAGAGAATCGGCCGGGTCTTTTGGGGGTGTCGGCGCCCGCTTTTTTTGGGCTATCCTGGACAGTCCTTCCAAAAGGTTGAGGTTCATATCGCGGGTGTAGGTGCCTTCCAGAAGCACAAGGGTGCCCCCGAGGGTCGACGCTTTCCAGGGTCCCTCAAGGGACAAGTCCGCGTCCAGCCGGACATCCCCGGTGTCCGGAATATGGATGGGCAGCATGGCGGCATGCAAGTGCACATCCATGACGGACGGGTGCATACGGTCCAGTCCCACCTTTCCTGAAAGGGAAAAACGACCGGTGTCCAACCGGCCTTCAAGGCCCTCGATGGACACGGCTTGAGGGGTAAGCTTGATGCGGCCGTTGATTCCGGTAAGGGACCGGTCCAGGTAGGTCACCGGAAACGCAGCGTCGACCAAATCCAATGTGGCTGTTAACGCTGGAGCGGCCATAGTGCCCGCCACCTGAGCCGTCAGTTTAATCCGGCCGCTTGAACCGGCCACGGCATTCAAAAAGGGGGTCGTCGCTTGCATGGGAATATCACCCTGAACATCCAGCCGGATCGGCCCTTTGAGGCGGCCATTTCCGCGGATGCTTAATGCGCCGCTTTGCATCAACCGGCAATCAAAGGCCGGTATGGAAAACGCACCGTTTTGATACGAGATTTCAAACCCGTCGGTTTGCACAAGCTCCTGTTGTTTGAAAAAGAGGCTTAAAGCGGTCAATTTGCCGGCAAGGCTGACCCGCTCAAGGTCGTGGACTGTCCCCTGCAGCCTTAGCGTCCCGCTTGCGCTGCCCGACAGTTGCGGTTGGTTAGCCATAAGAAAATACGTCTTCAGGGGCACGTCCGTTAACTCGAGGTCGGCTGAAAAGACGCCATCCGCCAGATGATACCTGCCGGCCACGGTTGTGCCTGCCTGACGAACAGTTCCCTGGAGCTGTTCATCCTCGAGAGTCCAATCGCAATGGATATCCGGCAGGGGCAATTCCAGCCGGGATAGCTCCGTGAGGGAAAGCGAGCCTGACAGTTTGGGAGCCTCGATTGAGCCCCTTCCGGTAATGGTGAAGGCCGCCCGGCCGTTGAGAGCGGTTTTCTCACGCCAAAAGGAAATCCGGTCGAGGTGGATCCCGGCTGATTCCGGGTCGGAGGCCATATGAAAGCTGAAAGTACGGTTAAAGGCGTACCAGCCGTGGGCGGATATGATTTCTTGCGGTGCCGTGTGAATCTGCAAGGCGGTTACGGTGAGCTTCCCCGGGGCTAGATCTCCGGCCAGGTTGACCAAGGGAACTTTTTGTTGCTCAAGACCTATTCGGCGGCCTTGGATTTGGAAGCTTCCCAGGGGGGCCGACAGCGTGCCGTTCACCCGGGCGGCAATATCCACGGTTCCCTTGAGATCCTCCGCAATATCCGCCAGCTGAACCCCCCGGCCCTCCAGACTTACGGCCAGGACCGGGTCGGCCATCCAGCGATTCCCGGGGGTCTCCATGATTGTCGCCTGGCCCTCGACTGTGACGGTCGAAGGGCCGAATTGAACGGATAGGGGATCGGCCCGCAAGATGCCCCTGTCCAGGGAGAGGGTTGTCTCCAGGTCCAGGGGTCGCATACCGGGGAGACGCATGCCTTCTCCAGTGATGCGGGCCTTTACAGTGGGTTGGTCAAAGGTGCCGGCCAGTTCGGCGTTGACCTTAAGGCCGGCTAGAGACCATCCTCTGCGGTGATCCATATCGGCGTTGATGGCGTCCTGGTTAGGGCCGGCGGTGTTAAGACCGAGGTCGTTTCCATCCACATCGACCATGACTTGGGGGTGCTGGAGCGAGCCGGAAATACGGACATCCACACGGGCTTCACCCGACAGGTGCGGATTCCCCAATCCAGCCTTGTGTACCAAGGCCGACGCCCCGGAGAGATGCGGAGTGGAAAATGACAGGCGGCCCTGGAGCTGATCTCCGGATAGAGTCCCCTCTCCCTGGGCGTTTAACGTGACCGCGTCGGCGGTCATGGCCAGGCGGTCCAGATGCAGGCGCCCGTTGGCCAGGCCGATTTCCGCAGTCGCCTGAAGGTCTATGGGTTCATCTGGAGAATCCGGGGCCGGGGAGGCCGGCTTCACCATCCCCGTGAGGTTCAGCTTTGCATTGCAAGAAAGCCGATCCGGGGATATCCCGCTACCTTTTAAGGTCAAATGGGATTGAAGGGTTCCTTGTAGATGATCCCTGAGGGCCGGAAGGGCATCCAGACGGCCTTTTTCAAGGGTTAGCGTCAGGTCATAGACCACCGCATCCATATCCAGGGCCGTTCCCAGGCGTCCCCCAGGCAGTGCGGGGCCCAAGTCAAGTAATCCGATGAGGGAGAAACGGCCGCCGGGCAATTCCAGGGACATATCCGAAATTGACACCTGGTGGTGACTCATGGTCACGCGGGCGGCCAAGCCACGGATCTTCCGGCCCATCAGGTGTCCACCACCGTATTCAAGAGCGACGTCCACCAAGGGGTCGTCCAGCGTTCCTCTTACCTGGATACGCATGTCCGTACGGCCGCTGATTTCGGGCACGGAAGCGGCCACGGTTTTCAACTCCCCTAAGTCCAGTGAGGCCTTTACGGCTAGTTCGAGGGTGGGCATGGTGAACAGATGATCAATTTCCCCAGACAAGTGCAGGTTGGTATGTCCCCGGCGGGCGTGGATGCTCAGATCCCGGATGCGGTTTTGCACCCATTGACCCTTGAGGACCAGGGGTGTCAGGTCCACGGCAGCATCGGGAGAGGTAAATTGAACCTTCTGAACGGCGGCCTCGAACGTGGCGGTGGGGACGGGCAGATCTGCGGAGGCCTTGATGTCGATACCGGTCAGGGTGACGTCTGTTTTGCGCAGTTGATCACTGTATTGAATTCGTCCACCGGAAACCCCCAGCGCCCGTATGCTGAGGTGTGGCGCAGGCTCCTGCGGTGTTTTTTCAGGCCGTCTATCAGGGCTGAGGGCCGATATCAGGTTGAGCCGGCCATCCGGCTTGCGGTCGAGCCTCAGGCGGGGGTTGTGGACATCCAGACGCTGAATGACGACCTGTTTGAGAAATATCCCCCTCCATGACCATGCCAGGGCCAGGCGGTCGACGTGTACTAGGGTAACACCGTCGGGGTCCTTGAGCTGAAGATCCGTCAAGGTTACTTTCCCCCTGACAGGAGAAATGCGGTGGGAATGCCAAAATACCCGACCGGGAATACGGCGATTGACGGCCTCAATGGCCATCTCGCGAGCCCGGTCGCTTTGGGCAAAACCAACAACGACCGCCATGCCCATAAAAAACAGTCCCATGACCAGACCGGTGCCGATTAACAAACGTCTGGAGCCTTTATTCATGAAATGCTTTTTACCGGTAATTGTAGGCCTTGGCAACCTTTCTCGACGGGCTCACGGCGCCGTTGGGAGATGCACCTGACGGAGCCGCCGGTTTTCAGGGATTATGAACCGAACCCGGGACGGCTTGCGGCCCGTACCCTTCCGGGTTATGGACGGCGATGCGCATGCTGATGTGCATGCCGTCTAATGGCATCCGGAAATGGGCTTGAATGCAACCGTCGCTGATATGGCAGGCCCGGTGAATAGGGGGGATAGGGGGCATAGCCGTCACCGTCATAGCGATCATCCCAGAAACGGTTGCGATCTTCCACGTAAGGCCGGCAAGGGATGATTCTCCGGTCGCAAAGGGTCTCCCGCCACTCATATTTGACGAAAAAGTGCTCAACCGGTCGTCTGCGGGGGTGAAAGGGGACCCTTCGCGATGGGGAATACTCCTCCTCTCCAAACCCGGTACCCGGTGCCTGGGATCGTTCACGCAGCGCGCCCTTGGGCTCCGACGGCTTTTGATGGTACTGGAAATGCTTATCCGGGGGAATTTCCCGGTACACGGCTACGGCGATCACACCCATGGCCGTATGGTCATGCCAGGCGTGGGCATACGAGTTGTCGGCTTCCGTGAAGAAAAAGCGGTTGACCACGTTTCTTCCGGTCCGCCATCCACCGTAGCTCGCGGTTTGATAGGGGGCGAGGATATACATCCGTTCCTGCCGTTTGAGGTATGACTTTTTCCCGGAGATGATGTTTCTGCCATCCACCGCGATGACCACACCCACGCGGTGGCCGGTTTTATTTTGGATACGTATCTTATACCGTTCCCCGTTTCGGGCTTCAAGGTAGCGTCGATGAATCCTCACTCCTTCGGCGTCGCGACCCTGGTAACCGGTGCGCAGGGGATAGTACAGTGGGAAACGGCGGCCGTAGTCGTCGGCGATACTGACGGTAACTGCCCTTCCGATGACCCGCTGTCTGCCGGCCCATGCGGCTTCAGAATATAAGACCATCAATAACAGTAGGGCTGTGATGGAAAACAATTGGCTTTTTTTCATGGTGTGCCTCCTATATTGGCTTTTTATACCATAGACACGGAAACACCGAAAAAACTCATGGGAAATGAAAAAGGACCGTCGGTAGGGGTGGGAGGGGAGCGCACCAGGTGTGCTTAGTCCCTTACATGTTTAAATGACAGCAAAGCGCACACGACTTGTGGTTTTCCCGCTTTGCAGACGGGATCTGCGACAGGTTTCAGGTTTCGGGTTTCAGGAAAGATCACTGCCAACACCTGAACGCTTCTTTTTCCGGTTTATCCGGGTTAGGGTTTACCTAAAAATTATTAACAGGTGGTCAGTGTTCAAACGCTCGCCCGGCAAGGTATAGAGATCTGAAATTTTCAGTCAGCGTCAACATGCAGCGCCGCTGGGTTTCCCTGGTTCCAAAGGCGGCTACCCTGGCGTCGGCACACCGTGGACAGGGATCGCCCCATGGTCGCACCCCCTGGTCGCAATTGATCAAATGGTTTAATTTTAAAGCTTCCTTTCGTCCCTTACCCGCACGGCCTTGTGGGTCGCCCGGGCCAGGGATTTGGCCTCCAGAAGCTTTACCCTGGGGCGGATACCGATAATTTTCTGGCATTCAGTCTGGATTTTCCTTGCCAGGTGATCCGCATCTCCATTAAATTCTTCCGTTTTTTCCATTTCCACTGTCAAAACGGCCATATGTCGCTCCTCGGTGATGACACACACATATTCACCGGTGAGATGGCGGTTATTGCGTACGATGGTTTCGATATCACTGGGAAAGACGTTGACTCCCTTGATGATCATCATGTCGTCCAGTCGACCGTGAATCCCGTGCAGGCGCAGGTGGGTCCGTCCGCAGCTACAGGGTTCCGTAGTATAAGATACGATGTCGCCGGTGCGGAACCGGATCAGGGGACGGGCCACTTTTTTCAGGGAGGTCAGCACCAGTTCTCCACGCTCTCCCTCCGCGACCTCTTCACCGGTATCGGGATCGATCACCTCCGTGAAAATATGATCTTCTGCCCAGTGCAGACCTTGCTTGGCCTCACACATGGCGGCACAGGCTCCGAAGATGTCCGAAAGGCCGAAATAGTCGTAGACGTCGGCGCCCCAAAGCTGTTCGATGCTGTCCCGTGTTTCCGGAATCGAGCCCCCCGGTTCGCCGGCCACAAAAATTTTATTAATGCACAGCTCCTTGGCGGGGTCCATACCGTTTTCCCTGGCCGTTTCTCCCAGAAACCATGCGTATGAGGGGGTGGTCCAGGTGATGGTAGCCTTCCAGGTTTTCAGTATGGATAACAGCCTTTCTGAAGGGATTGAGCCACCCCAGATCGTGAGGGCCCCTACCTTCATGGCACCGATGACATCCGGCCCCCCCACGAACAGCGTGAAGTTCAGGGCGTGGCAGTAGCGGTCCGAGGGCCTCATGCCCGAAGACCAGAACAGCCGGGCCTGGCAATCCTGAAAATCCTCAAAGTCCGGTCCGGTGAAGGGAGAGGCCGTGGGCACGCCGGTTGAACCGCTGGAGGCGCTTAAAAAGACAAACTCTTCCTCGGGAGCGCAGACCAGGTCGCCGAAATCCGGTACCACCTGCTGCCTGCTGCGGAGGACTTTTTTGTCGATGGTGGGGAATTTCTTGATATCCTCCAGGCGTTCCAGATGAAACGGCTTGACACCGGTCTCATCAAAATGCTGCTTGTAATACGGGGATTTTTCGTAGGTCAGTTCAAGCATGGCCCTTATTTTCGCAAATTGGAATTCCTTCAGTTTTTTCCTGGGCATGGTCTCGATCTCTTCATTCCAATATTTACGGTAATCACTCAAAACGTGGTTTCTCCTTTCCCGCCAGATTGTGATATAAACACCAGCGCTCACCTCTCGGCCGGTACCGTCGAATGCAGGTAAAACTACTGAAGAAAAACGGCAAAGTCAACTTGGCGTTTTGGTTGATCAGGGGCAACCCAACACGCCGACGGAAGCTTCTTTATGTTTTTAAGGTTGATCGGTTGACGGTTTTCATGTTTAGTAAGAGCGTACCGCCGCAGGACCGTATTTTCTCTTGAAATGTACGGTTTCGTCAAGCGTAAGCCACTCTGGAGCAGGTATACCGATGGGCAAAACCCAAGCATTTTCGGATGAGATCTATTACCATGAGTTCACTGTTCCCCGGAATGCCGTGGACCGCAACGGACACGTCAACAACGTTGTTTACGTTCAATGGATGCAGGACACGGCCGCCCTGCATTCCGAGGTTAGCGGGGGAACCCGGGCCGCACGCAAGGCCGGGGCCATCTGGGTGGTTCGTTCTCATAAGATCGAATATTATAAGCCGGCATTTGCCGGGGAAGATTTGATTGCCCTCACCTGGGTGGTGAATTTCAGGCGGGCGACGTCCCTGCGGCGCTATAAATTTTTGCGCAAAAGCGATGAGGTGATTCTGGCCGAGGGGGAGACTGAATGGGTCTTTGTCAATGCGAATACCGGAAGACCCCGGAAGGTTCCTGACGAGGTCGTACGCTGCTTTGCGCCTGTTGAGCTTGGAGAATAGCGGCCTGAGAAAGGAGTCTGTCATGAAAAAATCCTTGGGTGCCAAAACCCTGGCGTTTCCCAATCCGGTATGGTGTGTGGGTTCTTACGACGCCGATGGTCGTCCCAACCTGATGACCGTGGCCTGGGGCGGGATCTGCTGTTCCCGGCCGCCGGCGGTCACCATATCGCTGCGCAAAGCCACCTATACATACGGAAACGTCATGGACCGTAAGGCTTACACCGTCAATGTGCCCTCGGTGAATTATGTCGAGGAGGCCGACTTCGTGGGCATGGCCTCTGGAAAAAACAGGAATAAATTCGAAGTGACGGGACTTACGCCGGTGAAAAGCGAGCTGGTGGATGCCCCCTACGTGGACGAGTTTCCCATGGTACTGGAATGCAGGGTTATCCACATTCACGAGATCGGGCTACACACCCAATTCATTGGAGAGATCCTGGATGTAAAGGTGGCGCAAGGCGCTCTAAATGATGATGGAAAGCCGGACATGAACAAGGTGGCGCCTTTTATCTATGGCAGTGATATTCAAACCTATTACGGGATCGGTGAGGCCATCGGAAAAGCTTATAACGCCGGCAAGAGGCTATACGGGGATTAAAAAAAGCTAGCTGTCCAACGCCGCCGATACCATGGCCTTGACATTTTCTAGTTTGGCGTTGGCCGGAATATCACAGCCCGATTGCAGGATAAAGCCGGCGGGGCCCAATTCGCGGATCAGCTTTGTGCAGTAAGCGTAGACCGCTTCCGGTTCATCCAAAAAAAGCATGGATGCCGGTACGTCCCCCATGATGCACATGTGGTCCCCCAAGATATTTTTAGCCTTGGCAATCTCGGTTTCGCCGTCAAGAGCCATGATGCATCTGGCCCTGGGCAGTTCTTTGAAGCATTCCAGCTCACGGGTCCAGTCCGAATCCAGGTGCAGCAGGGCGATCAGACCGGCTGCGACCACTTCACGCACCAACCTGGAAAAATAGGGCCAGACAAAGCGCCGCCACATGGCGGGGGATAACATGGCCGGCGCCGTCCGCCAGCCGCCGACCCAGACCAGGGGATAGCCGCCTTTTTTGGCGTGCCGGATGCCATGGCGGGCCAGGTGGGGAACCATAACGTCCATGGCCGCCGCAACCTTGTCCGGCATCTCCAATAAATCCATGGAGAAGGCCATCAATGAGCGTGACCCGCAGAGCAATTCAAATGGCGTGGTCACATCGCCGCCGCTCAAAACCGGTATCCCCTGGTCCTGCCAGGCCTTTCTGACATCCAGGGCCTGTCTATGGGCCGGCAGATATTCAGCAGGCACCCCTTGGAGAACCCTCTGCGTCATGAATTGCTTGAAAAAATCCGGCCATCCGAGGCGTAGAAGGCGGTCGTAGTCATCCCGCGTCATCAATTCGGTTTCCACCACCTGCCACATACTGTCTTCAGGCAGGTCGACTCCGGGCACACTGACTCTGGACAGGTAGTCGTAGCACAGCGCGTAAGGCCAGAAAGCGCCGTAATTGACGGCATCGCCCCCGCCGACCAGATTAAACGCCTGGATCATGGTTTCGAGATTGGTGGCCGGAGACCGTAAAAATTCCGCCATTTGGGTGTTGGTCGTATAGGCGGCAAAGGCGGAATACTCCAGAACCACCGGCACCCGGTCCGGCTTTTCGAGAGCCACCGCCGCCAGGATGCGGTTTAATCTTTCCGAGAATATGCGACTGTTATGCGTGGACATGGCTTTGTTAAGGTTTCCGTACTCCCCTTGGTTGCGGTTTTCAGGCGAGCCGCTTAACCAGCTCGGCTACCCGCCGCCCCAGCTTGCGGCCATTTTCACAGGCCGCGGCATCCGGGGCTCCAACGCAGGCAGTGCCATAGTGGCCCGTGGCGGACAGAGGGTCGCCCACGATGATCATACCATAGATAAGCAGCGCTTGGATGATGGACATCATGGTGGTCTCTTTGCCGCCGCTGGCATCTCCGGCGGTGGCAAAAGCGGCCCCCACCTTATTCTCCATCTTTCTGCGGATGCCAACAAAATCATCCAGGATTTTTTTCAGGTCGGCGGCCATGGTCCCGAAATAGACCGGTGACCCTACAATCAGCCCTTGAGCCGCCACAAAATCGTCCTTGCTTACCTCCCGCGTACGGCGCAGAATCCCTTCGACACCCTCCACTTCACCGACCCCCTCGGCTACGGCTTCGGCCAGCTTGCGGGTGTTACCGCCCTTCGAATAGTACAAAACCAAAACCTTCATGTGACCTCCCTCAAGTGCTTTTTTTAATTATTGACGTTTTTTAGTCGATCGGGGGATATAAATCAAGCTGAACCGGGAAGGCCGATTCAAAACCGGCCGGAAGGCCCCATGGGATTCTGTGCGCATTCGGCAGCAAGAAGGGGTTGTACCGCCAGCCGTAAGTGTTAATATGCATTTTTGCCGGACATCTTCACAAGGGCCGATATACGGATCGATTTGCGCTGGGAAAGGTGGAGGACGTATTTTCTCATTGCATGATCCCTGAAAATTGATATGAATCATTACTCAGCCGATGACTTGATATAGTTAAGGAGGCCGACACTGGAAACACAGGTACTCATAATCGGCGGCGGCGCCACCGGGACGGGGCTTGCCCGGGATTTAACCCTACGCGGTGTGCCATGCATACTTGTGGAAAAGGGCGATATCAATGCCGGCACTACCGGGGCCAATCATGGACTCCTGCACAGCGGCGCCCGGTATGTTTCCTCAGATCAGGACAGCGCCGTGGAATGCCGGAAAGAGGGAGCCCTCCTAAAACGGATGGTGCCTCAGTGCATCGAGGATACCGGCGGCCTGTTCGTGGCCGTGGCCGGTGATGACGAGAAATATGTGGCCGATTTTCCACTTCTATGTGCCCGATGCGATATTCCGGTGAGGGCATTGGACGTGAAAGCGGCCCGCGAGCTTGAACCGGTGCTTAGTGACCAGTTGATTGCCGCCTATGAGGTACAAGACGCCTCCATTGATCCGTTTAAGCTCTCCTTGGGGAATATCGCCCAAGCGCAGGAACTGGGTTGTACATTACTACGGTTTACGGAGGTCGTCGGATTCGAAAAAAGCCGACGACGTATTCGGGCCACCCGCCTTAGGGATACAACCACTGGAGAAGAATTCAATATCGAAGCCGAGCATGTCATCAACGCCAGCGGCGCCTGGGCTGGTGAGATTGCCGGTCTTGCCGGTCTCCGGCTCGAGGTTGTCTGCTCCAAGGGCAGTCTTTTGGTCACCCACAATCGCATCACGGATCGGGTGGTGAACCGGCTTCGGCCTTCGGCCAATGCCGACATACTGGTTCCGGGCGGTACGGTCTCCATTCTGGGGACCACCTCCATCCGCATAGAGGATCTCAATCAGGTTTATCCTACTGTTGAAGAGGTGGATGCCATGGTGGGCGAGGCGGTTAAAATGATCCCGGTCTTGGAAACCGTGCGCTATATACGCGCTTATGCGGGGGTCAGGCCGCTCATCGGATCACGCTCCGCGGCTGACGACCGCAGCGTCAGCCGCAGCTTTGCCTTGATCGATCATGCCGAAGACGGTCTCGAGAATTTTACCAGCATTTCCGGAGGTAAATTGACCAGATCGGAAGAGCGTCG
>CAZWGD010000038.1:0-10644 GCA_964633235.1 uncultured Desulfobacteraceae bacterium
ATCATGGCCTTGATCAAAAGCGCATCCGCGCCTGGCCGGACCGGGAGGTGGAGATTGGCGATGGCCGCGGTTTCGCTTTTTCGCGGGTCGATGATGACAAGGAGTCTCTCAGGGTCCTTTGAAAATGCTTTCAGCGTGATGGGCGCACGGGGCATCTGGTGGCTTTCCATGCCGTTCCACCCCCACCCCACCAGCATCTCCGTATGGTCCTCGTCAGGACAGGGGAGATTATACTGTTTGCCCAGCATGCGTCCGTAGAGCCACCAACTGCTGGAAAACTCCTGAGCGGCAGAGCTGTAAAAATAACGGGAACCCAGGCCTCTTAAGAGTGACAGCCCGAAGGCCCCTTCGCTATGGCCACCCTGGGCACTGGCGCCCATATAGGCAATGGCCCGGGGTCCGTGGGTGCCCAGGATGGATTTCAATTTGTCCGTAATCTCTTGGATGGCCTGCCCCCAGGAAACCGCCTCGAAGTTTTCCCCCACCCGTTTTAAGGGCTCGGTGATGCGGCCCTGGGGATACTGGTGGTGAATGACGTTCAACCCTTTTCGGCAGGCATAGCCCCGGCTTCTGGGGTTTGATTTGTCCGGTCTGGCTTTCACCATACGATCATCTTCGACCAGCACCTCCAGGCCGCAGTTTTGTGCACACAGGGCACATCCGGTTTTATGCCATTTTCCCATTTCTCTGTCTCCTTTGATTGCCGATAAATGGTATTTTGTTATTTGGATTGAAGGGTTTCAAAATCCACTAACCTTAATACTCGATCTGTTGCCGTTTCACGGTTCTCCTCTATTTTTTCTCCTTGGCTTCGACCACACACGAAATTCCTTTGCCTTTCATGGCCGGGCCGAAGCAGAGGTTGTCGGATTTGCATTTGGCTGGGGAGGTGTCCCCGGACTGCCACCGTTTAATCAGGCCTGGTTCGCGGATAAAGGGTCGACACATGGAAATATAATCCGCAGTTTCGTTGGATATGGTTTGCTGTGCTACATTCAATGAGCGCATGCCCCCCACCAGTATCAAGGGCAGATCGATGCTCTTTTTATATGCGGCCGCAGC
Organism: uncultured Desulfobacteraceae bacterium; assembly: GCA_964633235.1. Classification (GTDB taxonomy): domain Bacteria; phylum Desulfobacterota; class Desulfobacteria; order Desulfobacterales; family CAZWGD01; genus CAZWGD01. The sequence goes on from CAZWGD010000038.1 coordinate 1,063, forward strand.
TTTCCCAAAATAGGCCTCTTTTTCTTGCCTGTTGATACCGGCCCGGCTGGGGGAGAGTGTGCCGGAAGTCAGGGTGCCGCCGGAAAGTTCGATGGCATCGATGCCTGCATCGGCGAGCGTCATTGCAGAAGCAAGGGAATCAGCCACCGTCAGACCATTTTCTATGCAGTCTTCACTGTTGATTTTTACCAGCACCGGGTATTCTTTGCCGACAACCCTTCTGACGGCGTTGTAAATTTCCAGGTGCACCCTTGTACGGTTTTCTATGGAACCGCCGTATGCGTCTTTCCTGTGGTTGTAGGCCGGTGATAAAAACTGGCTGAGCAGGTATCCATGGGCCGCATGAATCTGAACGCCGTCAAAACCGGCCGCCCTGGCGCGTCCGGCGGCTGCAGCAAATGCCTGAACCAGTTGGCGAATGTTTTCTTTGGTGAGTTCATGGCGTGGGGAATGGGCAAGTCCTTTAAAATTGGAAACCACATGCGGGGCCTGTCCGGTAATTTTATAAGCGGCAAAATGTCCGGCATGAGCCAGTTGGGCCACGATTTTTCCACCGGCATTGTGAACCGCTGTGCATATCGACTTTAATCCGTCCACCAGTTCATCCTTGTGAATCCCCAATTGCCAAGGGCCTGCCTGACCTTCAGGACTGACATAGGCATGACCTGTGATGATCATTCCCACACCGCCTTCTGCCAGATTCACCATGGTTTGGGTCAACCTCGGGGTTGCCGCACCGTCGTCGCCTGCCATGCCTTCCCATGTGGCAGACCGAACGAACCGGTTGGCCAGCGTCATTCCGTTTATTTTTGTTGATTCAAATAATTTGCGCATTAATACCTCCAAATGACGATGCTTCTACTGTGTTTATCATATTTGAATGCCGCCCGGTGTGATCTCAAAGGCTTTGGACCCCACTTTCGACGCCACGCCATCGTGTTTTACATCCTGGAGCATACCCCAGCGGGTGAATTTTCCAAAGTCTTTTCCAATAGCTGCGATCATTACGACGATGGTGATTTTCTAGGATCCGCTGACCGCCCCGTTTTACGGGCGCCGATGGTGGTGGTGTGGCGGACAGGTCATCTACGGTTGTATATCCGACGGTGACCATGCCCACACCACCCCTGGCGCGCTCAGCGTAAGACTCGACTATCTGATCGGTAACTTTATCATTGTCGGTCATATCCAGATCCATCGCCTGAAGACCGATCCGGTTTTTAACTTCAAGCGGGTCGATTTGTATCGATTCGAATAGAGGATCTTTCATTTAACCTCCGGCGTTTCCCTTAGAGTTCGCGCAAAAATGTCTGTCTCTGATTAACTCTGAAAACCCTTGCGGTATCACATTGAAACCTGTAATTTTAGCCAATGAAACCTGACGGGGGCATCGTAAAATTGTATAAGCCGGACAAGGATAAAGGCCGATGACAGCCACGGACGACCCACAGGCAGAGTTGCGCCAGATAGATATGCGAAAACAGCTGAGGATATTTCAGGGTCTCTATGATCTATCCTTGGCGATGATAGCCGAACGCAGTCTGGACGAAAATCTGACCCTGATTGTGGAGAAGAGCCAGCACCTTTTGGGAACGGATACCTCCTTCATCGCCCTGCACGATGAGAAAACCGATGAGCTTTGTTGGCATATTTCTTCGGGGCTGGTAACTGAGACGTTCAAACACCTTCGCGTTCCCATGGGGGTAGGACTAGCCGGGAAGGTGGCTGAAAGCGGCGAGTACCATGTGGTGGAAGATTATTATAAAGAAATAGGGCCTGAGCTGCACGAGGTTACCCGTGGGGAAGGCTTGATATCCGGTATTGCGGTGCCGATTCAAATGGGTCAGACTAATTTTGGGGTTCTTTTTGTTTTTAACCGGACGAAGACAAAATTTACGAAAACAGATCTGAATACATTGTATCTGTTCGGTAATCTTGCGGCGGTGGAAATTACCCGCAAACAAGCCCTTGCGCGCATAAAAGAAGGAGAGAAGCAGTATCGAAAACTGTATAAAACCTCCCGGCGTGATAAAGAACTGTACCAGAGTTTTCTGAACGCCTCCATCGATGCAGTAAGCATTTATGACTTAGAGGGTCGAGTCCTGTATATCAGTCCGTCTTTCACAAGCATTTTCGGATGGACTAAAGCGGAACTCAATAAGGAGGAGGTGCAGTTTATTCCGGAAGCCGCACAGCGTGTCACCCGGGACTTGTTTTGCCGGATATTGGAGAGAGGCGATACGATTTCCGATTTAGAGACGAAACGTTTGGCAAGGGATGGCAGTCAATTAGACGTCAGGATTAGTGCATCGCGGTATCACGATCACAAGGGAAGTCCTGCTGGTGTCTTTGTGATTCTGCGCGACGTTACCTCCTTCAAATCTCTGGAGCGTGCCCGGCAACGGGCGGTTCATCTTTTGTCCCACGAACTGCTTACTCCCTTGAGCATCATCGAGACAAACGTAAAAACACTGGGAAAATCGAACCTCCCGGCGGCAGATAGAGAAAAAAAGACTGTCAGAATTAGAAATAATTTGAATCGCCTAAAGGATTTGCAGCTCATTGTGCAGGAGATCGTAGATACGCCTACCTATCGACCTGCGCCGCTTCGTTTGACTACATGTATACAGGACACCATAGAAACTCTCAGAACGGAGTTTTTCCATCGTGATATCAAGTTGACAACCCGCCTCAAATCGGTTGGGACTATCGTTTTCGATCAGCGAATCCTTGAATTGATCAATAGAACGCTCATAAAGAATGCGGTTGAGAACACACCGGATGAAGGCGAAATCGTTGTCTCAATATCCAGATGGGAGAACGGGATTTGCCTGGAAGTGACGGATTACGGCATCGGGATTCCGGCCGAGGATCGGGAATTTATTTTTAAGGCGTTCCATTACACCGGGCAAACGGCCCTGTATTCCACACGAAGGCCATATGAGTTCAATGCAGGCGGCAAGGGTTTGGAGTTGATGCGTCTGAAAATCCTTTCCGGTGAGGGTATCTTTGATATCGATTTTTCGAGTGATAGATGTCGCTATATTCCCAGCAGCTTGGGTAAATGTTGCGGTCGCATCTCCCAATGCAGTTACATCCAGAATGAGAAAGATTGCCGGCAGTCCGGAAAGACCACTTTTTCGGTCCTCTTTGACTTGGCGCCTTAGATTAGATATGTATCTAAAAATGAGTCCTATTGCGGTAGGATGGCTGGATAAACGGCAGGAGGAGCAAATGGGCCGCCCGATCATAGTATTCATATTCATCATAGTATCATTATTTATGGGAGGTGGAGCGGCGGCCGATAGGGTTCCCGTATTCGTCAGCATCGTACCCCAGAAATATTTTGTGCAACAAATCGGCCAAGAGCTGGTGGATGTCCATATCATGGTCCAGCCGGGTGCCAGCCCTGCCATCTATGAACCCAAGCCAAGGCAGATGGCCGGTCTGTCAAAGGCAAAAATCTACTATGCGGTCGGCGTTCCTTTTGAAAACGTCTGGTTGGAAAAGATTGCCGCCGCTAATCCCAAAATGAAGGTGATCCATACGGATAAAGGGATTGAAAAAATTGCCATGGCCCTCCACATCCATGGTGGGAAAGAAGGCGGGCATGGCGAAGAAAGCCTGCGCAATGACCCCGATGAACACCATGCAGAACCCGCACACACGCAGGAACATCACCAGAACACCGGTATGGACCCGCATATTTGGTTGTCGCCGCCGCTGGTTAAAATACAGGCCCGCGCCATCTTGGTCTCACTCCAGGAAATCGATCCGCAGAATGGGAGTGTTTACGCGGCCAACTTTCGCAAATTAGTAGCGCAGATAGAGCAACTTGAAGCCGATCTGGTAGAGACCTTCCAGGGAAAAACAGGCCTGCGGTTTATGGTTTTTCATCCGGCCTGGGGGTATTTTGCCCATGCTTACGGGCTCAAACAGGTGCCCATCGAGATCGAGGGCAAGAAACCCAAACCGGCCCGGCTTAAAGAGCTGATTCAACATGCCAGGAAGGACGGCATCAGGGTCATTTTCGCCCAACCCCAGTTTTCAACCAAAAGCGCCGAACTCGTGGCCCGGGAGATCGGCGGCCAGGTGGTCTTCGCCGACCCCTTGGCTGAAGACTGGATGGCCAATCTGCGGGAGGTTGCCGTAAAGTTCCAGGCGGTATTGAAATAGATCGGTCCCCCCGCAGGGGATCAGAAATCCCGTCATCGTGGCATCCGGAGCACCATCGACTTTCGCGCATTCAGGGTGCAACTGAAACAAAACAGACATCTTTCGAAACCATGGGTGGGGAAAATGGGGTCTGAAATGCAATCCAATCTGGTCAGGCTGGCTGAAAACCTGGCCCCTGACATTATCCGTTTTGCCCAAGAACTGATCCGCACGCCAAGCCTGACGGAGCAGGAAGGGGATCTGGCAAAACTGGTTCAGGGCAAAATGAGGGACCTGAACTATGACGAGGTGTCTGTAGATGAACTCGGCAACGTCATCGGGATTCTCGGTGACGGTCCCACCCGGATTTTGTTCGATGCCCACATGGATACCGTTGGTGTAAAACATCCCGGGGAATGGCGCTACGATCCCTTTGGCGGTGAAATTGTTGGCGGAAAGCTCTATGGGCGCGGAGCGGTCGACATGAAGGGTGCCCTGGCAGCGCTTGTCTTTGCCGGATATATCATCAAACAGCTTGAGCTGCAGAAGGGCAAAACCATCGTCATTAGCGCATCCGTTATGGAAGAAGACTATGACGGTGAGGCGGTCTATGCTTTATGCCGCAAGCTGGCAAGTCCCCCCGATTATGCCGTCATCTGTGAACCCAGCGGCCTTGATCTGGCCCTGGGCCACAAGGGACGGACACTGATTAAGGTAACCTCCAAAGGCGTTTCCGCCCATGGCAGCGCACCCGAAAAGGGCGTCAACGCGGTTTATGAAATGGGCCCCATTTTGCAGCGCATCGAAACCTTGAACGATGGAATGATGCGGCAGAAAGGGGAAACAGGCAGTGTCGCGCTAACCAAGATCTGCAGCAGCGCAGAATCGTTGAACGCCATACCGGCGCAATGCGAGGTTTATATTGACCGCCGGCTGGTGCATGGGGAAGACCGGGCCATCATTACCGCGGAGATGGAAGCTTTACTGGAAGGCATGGATGCCCACTGGGAGGTGTATGATCAGCGCGGCATCAGCTATACCGGCGTTCCGGTGGTCCTCCACTCTTTCCTTCCGGCCTGGGAAATAAGCCCCGGCCACACGCTCACCAGGACCTGCATCAAATCCTTCAAGGCCATGTTTAACCGGCAGCCGGGATTGATGAAATGGGATTTCTGCACCAATGGCGTGGCCACAGCCGGGCGTTTGAATATTCCGACCATCGGTTTTGGCCCTGGTGACAGCAAAAAGGCTCATATCGTTGATGAGCACTGTGAGGTGTCACAGATATTAGCTGCCGTGAAGTTTTATGCGCTCCTGCCTTTTTATCTGCGTGGAAAGGCGGCTCGGACCGGTGGAAGAGCCGGCTAGCAACATGCATCCTTGTTTGAAAATCTCATCACCACCGAATGGCTATTTCTCGACAAAAGCTGAATTATGACAGCAGAAGCGGCTTGCAGTCCGGATCACATCTTCGCAACCACCCTATCGGCGGCATTCAAAACCTTGGCGACATCTTCCTCCGTATGGGCAGTGCAGGCAATTGAGTGCAGCCCGTTTGATACGGTGCCGTAGACACCGCACTTTAAAAGCTCGTGGGCAAATCGACTGAATTTTTGGGTATCGACTGCGCTGCAGTAGTCCCGGAAATCTACTATTGAATCCTTGTGTGTGAAATATAACTGAAACATGGGGCCGAACCCCTGGACGATGGCGGGCACCTTGCGATGCTCCAATATATCTTTCAATCCGGCGATGATCTTGTCGCCGATAGCGTGTATGTGCATCAGGGCCGCATTCCCGTCCCGGGTGAGGATATCGATGTTGGTGTCAACGACTTCCATGGCCAGTCGGGCGGCGTTAAATGTTCCGTAGTGCAGTACCTTACCCCATGAAAAAGACTCCATGATATCTTTTTTGCCAACCACGGCCCCTATGGGAATGCCGGCCCCCATGGCTTTTCCGAAAGTAGAGATATCGGGGAGGATTTCGAAATACTCCTGGCAGCCGCCGGGAGCATATCGAAAGCCGGTCACCACTTCATCCATGATAAAGAGAATGTCGTTGTCGGCGGCAAGTTGTCGCAAGTCTTTCAGATAGCCGGGCTTGGGCGGGATAAAGCCGATGTTGCTCATGATCGGCTCCGTGATAACGGCGGCAATCTGTCCTCTGTACTGCTTGATCTTGTCTGCCACGATTTGGATGTCATTCCAGGGCACCACAATGGTGTCCGACAACGACTCCGGCGTGATGCCCGATGAGTCCGGAATGGATATAGGGTCCCGGCGTGTTCCCAGGGTGTACGACGGCCTTGCATGGCAGTTCAACAGAAAGGCATCGTACCAGCCGTGATACTGGCCCTCGAACTTGATGAATTTTTTGCGACCGGTGTAACCCCGGGCAAGCCTGAGGGCCGCCATGGTGGCTTCGGTTCCGGAATTGGCGAAACGCACCTTTTCAGCACTGGGAATCAGCCGGCACATTTTTTCCGCGACAGTGACTTCGATTTCAGCCGCGGCGGCATAATGAGTACCTTTTTTTCCTGCTCTTTCCAGAGCAGCTATGATTTCCGGGTGGGCATGACCAAGTACCAACGCGCTGAAGCCCAGCATCAGGTCGACATATTCATTTCCATCCACATCGTAAATTTTTCCACCCTGGCCGTGGTCTATGAACAGAGGGCAGGGCCTGTAAAACTCTCCGCCCCGGGAGGGCGAATTGACGCCTTCAACAAGCACCTGTTTCGCTCTTGCGTATAGTTTTTCAGATTTCTCCGTTTTGGAATCCATGGATGCTCCTCCCTTTGGTCTCCTGTATGCAGGGTAAATTGGTTGTTCAGCACCGTAACTGTTTTTATCCACTCAAGGTCATGCCGTGTTCACGGACGACGTGAGCGGCTGTTTTCACTTTGGTACGCAGCGTACTCAGCCATTTCTCAGTGGGTGTTTCGGGTCGTTGTTCAACAGCCCTTTTCAGAACGACCGCTATGGTTTGGTGGTAGCAAAGGACGCCTTTCTCGAGGACGCCCCCCTTGGTAGCCGCCTTGGCGGTATGGACGTCCACGACGCTTCTCTGCTCGATTTCAAGAATATGGAGTTGGAAATCCATGAGCATATTAATAATACGTCTGCCCAGATCGCGCGGAAAGTCTAACTCCTGAAAGTAGGCCCCTAGGCCCTCATGCCAGGCCAGAACGACACTGTCCAAGAGCAGTTGCAGGGGCGCTTCCAGAAATTCCGTTTCGGTTGTCGTGTTGCGCCCATGAGGGCTGCCACGGGTTTGCCGCGCCTTGGCCCGCATGTATTTTGCCAGGGGGCGATGGTCAGCGGCCCGTGCCTCTTGGGTTCTTCCTTCCGGCGAAATCGTGTCCGCAAGGGTGGTTGCCACCTCTGAAAGGACTTCAATCATGATCCAGGCACCCAACATAGGACCAATTTCATGGGGCCTGAGCTCCACCCCCTCCCCCATGGTTCTAAAGATGCGCTGCAGCCTGGCCTTGTTTTCTGGCGGCCAGGCACGGCTGAAAGTACGCGAATAGAACCCTTCCTGTTTTACCTGTTTTCCACCGATGGTTAATACCGGTTGGGGCAGTATGTTGACGACAAGGATATCTTCGCCCAAGATTTTTTCATAAAAAGCACCCGGAGGGGTCGGTGGAAATGCATAAATTTCAGGCAGCGGCGCTGCAGCTTCACGCAGGTAGGTATAGTACGCTTTGAACTCGTTGCCAATGATATCGGGGGCCGCGCGTGGTGGCGGCGCAAAAAAGATAATGTCCGGCTTGTTGCTTTTCAGGGCGGCCAGATTGTCGTTTACACTGACAGGAATCCCCAAGGCTTCCTGTTTCCTTTTTACATCGGGTTGGTCGGTGGTGGTCGCATTCACCTGGCCGTACAGGTTTTCCCTGCCAATGGTTTCTACAATGCAGGGAAAAATCGCTTCCATGAGATTTCCCAGTCCGATGATGGTGATGCACAGATCGGTATCTTTCTTCATCAGGCCGTGTTCCGTCAGCTCATTTTTGTGATCATTAGTATATACAAGCCCCTCCTTCGTTAATCCATCTGGAGCAGAAAAAAGCACCGGGGAGGCAGACCGTGGCGGCACGGTCAACCCATATTACACTTTGGTTTAATTTGGCAACAGGAAAAGTCAATCCCTCTCGGTAGGGCGATGCATATGCCGCCGGTGCTGGAAGCTGATTCAGGAAAAGAGCCCCGGCAGGGAGGTTTTAGAATAGGAACTTGCTTTGTGAATATCCTTTCAGGTAACATCCCGCTGTCGTGTATACCTCCATGTCGCCTAACCAACATGGAAAAAGATATAGCTGCAGGAGCGGGGTAGTGGAATTGTACCCCCATACAAACTCTTACAAAACTGAAACCAAAAATCATCCCTTAAACGGAGAATAAAATGGCCATCAGTACCCTATTGCCCATCCCGGGCCTGTCCGAGATCCTGGCGGCGCGCAACCGCATCCGGCCCTATCTTGCCCCCACACCGCTGCATGCCTACTTCGGACTCAGCGACCTGATTGGAACCGAGGTGCTCGTCAAACACGAAAATTACCAACCGGTAGGGGCCTTCAAGATCCGTGGTGGAATCAACCTTATTGCCCAGCTTAGACCCGAGGAACGGGAAGCGGGGGTGACCGGCGCCTCCACCGGCAACCACGGTCAGTCCTTGGCCTACGCTTCCCGACTCTTTAAGGTTACGGCCCGTATCGTGGTGCCGGAAGGGGCCAATCCCGGCAAGGTGGCGGCCATGGAAGGTCTGGGTGCTGAAGTGATCTCCCACGGGGCCAATTTTGACGCGGCCAAGGCCCATTGTGAGCAGCTGTCCGCAGGCAAGGGATACCGCTACATCCACTCTGGGGATGAACCCGACCTTATTGCGGGTGTGGCCACCGAGGCGCTTGAAATGCTGGAGGCGCGGCCCGATCTGAACGTTATCATTGTTCCGGTAGGAGGTGGATCCGGCGCGGCCGGGTGCTGTTTGGCGGCCAAGGCTCTCAAGCCGGAGATCGAAGTCATCGGGGTTCAGTCTGAGGCCGCCCCGGCGGCTTATGAGACCTGGAAGCGGGGCCAGATGGTGGAAATTCCCTCGCGCACCATGGCCGAAGGCCTGGCCACCGGTGCAGCTTTTCAATATCCTCAAGCCATCATGGGCCGCTACCTGGACGATTTTCATCTGGTCACGGAAGCGGAACTGCAGCAGGCCATCCTGTGGTATCTGGAGCGGGCCCACACCCTGACCGAGGCCGCCGGAGCAGCAGCGCTGGCGCTGGCGTATAAGATTCGAAAGCAGCTAAAGGGTAAAACAGTGGGGGTTATCTGCTCCGGAGGCAATATCAGCCTGGAGCAGTTGGAGAGGGTAATGGGCCATATCAGTTGAATTACAGACTATTTGAAAAAGGTGCTGATCTTCCAG
>CAZWGD010000039.1:0-1301 GCA_964633235.1 uncultured Desulfobacteraceae bacterium
GGTAAGCCGGAACCGTGTTCATCCCCCGGTTAAAACCAGTCCGCCGTCCACGGTAAGGATTTGGCCGGTAATGTACTTGGCCTTGTCGGAGACAAGAAAAAGGGCTGCTTCGGCAATATCCCAGGGTTCACCCATGCATCCCATGGGAACCCTCTTGTTGCGGTCTTTGCGCATCTTTTCAACATCCCCGGCGTACAATTTCATGATTTCCGCATAGATGAGCGGGGTGTCCATCATTCCCGGCATAATGCCGTTCACGCGGATGCCCCTGTCGGCAAATTCATAGGCCATGGTGCGGGTCAGCATGTTGACGGCAGCCTTGGAGACAAGGTACATGAACTCTTCCGGAAATTTCGGCAGCACGGCGCCTACGGATGAGATGTTGACGATGGCGCCGCCGCCCTGTTTGAGCATGTGCGGGATGACCTCCCTGCTGGCCATGAACATGCCTTTGACATTGACGTCCATGGTCCGGTCCCAGTCTTCCTCGGAAGCCTCGAGCAGCCCGCCGAATTTGAGGATGCCCACATTGTTGTGCAGGATGTCGATTCTTCCATACTGTTGGATGCACGCATCTGCCATAGCCCGGCAATCCCGGGCAGCGGATACATCCGCCTGAAATACCGAGCTGATTCCCCGTTCTGCTGCGATCCTTTGCCGGGTGTCTTCCGCCGCTTCACGATTGTGATCCACCAGAAAAACTGCCGCACCTTCCCTGGCATAGGCAATCGCACAGGCTTTTCCGTTGCCCGGCATATTCAGGTCTGGCGGCCCCGGCACCGATCCGGCGCCGGTGACAACCGCGACCTTCCCTTTAAGGCTGTCATGCATGCCCGTTCCTACCTTTCTATCAATGAAGCCGGGTCAAACCGTTCGGACCTTAAGCGTGAGCAGCTTGCCTGTTAAAATGTTTATGCCCCAGGAAGTTGCAGGACCCATATTAAGACACCGGCCGGATCGTGTAGGCAAAACATCCTACAGCCGGAGATCTCCATTGTGTCCGACGAGATCAGCGTGCCCTTGGTGCCTAAAAAGTGACGATACCGATCAATATCATCAATTACAAAGCAGTGGTGCTCGATACCGGGACCTTTTTTTTCGAGAAAAGCACGTTCGGTATCGTAGTCGGTGGAACCAATAATTTCGATCCAGGGGCAAGGGGACCGGGATGAATCCCTCAGGAAAATACCGTCCGTGACCTCGCACAGATGGTGGCCAGTCACTTTCTGAAGCCCCACGTAGCTGCAATAAAACGCTTCGGTGGCCTGGGCCAGTTCAAGGCTGCCGGCCAGAATGGCGAT
>CAZWGD010000039.1:1311-10520 GCA_964633235.1 uncultured Desulfobacteraceae bacterium
CGCCAATTCAGGGCTACCTGCCAGGATCCCCACATGGTGATATTGGGCTTTTGGTGCGGTATTTGGATAGCGGGCCTTCGGAAACTTGAATTTTGACTGGAGCAGTTCAACTTCCACACCGCAAGGATCGCGGCACCAGGCGAGCATGAAATCGTCGTACTGATAAGGCGTTACATGGAATTTCACGCCCTCGGCCGACATCTTTGCGTATCTTTCCGGCAGGTCATCAACCCTGAAACAGAGATGATCGAGGCCGGGACCGTATCGCTGTAGAAAGCTATTTTCCCTCTTATCAAAGGTGTTGCCGATGATTTCAAAGGGGCAGAGACTCGGGTTTACGTTGTCGGCAAAAAAGGTGTAATCAGCAGTATCGGTAACTTCGGCAAAGGCGACTCCCATGCCTAAGTTGTCTATATAGAAGCGTTCACAGGTAGCCGCCAGGTCCCGGTTTCCGGTGAGGATGCATGTGTGATGGAAATTCATACCTGTAGCCTCCGTGAAAATGAATTGGAAACAGTCGATATTGCTATCCGTTGTGTTTTCTAGAATCAGGGAACACGATGTTATGCATGCACAACAATGACCTTGATCTGATCGCCCGGCTGTTGCAGTTCCTCTAAGGTAGGGGGCAGGGCCTCAAGATCAATGGTCCTGGTGATCATGGGGGTGGGGTCTATGCGTCCCTGCCGCATTAATTCCAGAACATGGCGATACTCGTCAATCTGAAAAAAATAGGGGAATACCATTTCCAGATGCTTTAGGGTGCACTGCATGGGTTCGAAACGATCCGTTTCCTGACACATGCCGGCCACCACAATCTTCCCCCCTGGCCCGGCCATCTCAACACACGCCTGGATCATTCCGGGAATGCCCACAGCCTCGAAAATGACCGTGGGGCGGACACCGGTACGATCTTCATAGGCAGCAGCCACATCCTCCACTGTGGCTGGATCAATGGTTGCCGTGGCCCCCATTTTCATGGCGGTTTCCCGCCGGCAATCCAGCAATTCGGACACAACCACATGGGCACACCCGAAGAAACGGGTCCACTGGGCAATGGCCAGCCCGATGGGTCCGCCCCCCACAATCAATACCTGATCGGTTATGGTCAGCCCGGCGCACCGCACAGCGTTCAAGCCTACGGCCATGGGCTGCAATGCAGCCGCCTCCACAAAGCCGATGCCATCGGGCAGAGGAATGGCATCCAGTTCTCCAACGACCAGATATTGGGCGTAGCCGCCGTTGTATTTGGGGTTGTAATCAATGGGCTCCCACTGCTCGCATTCAAGCGTATTGCCGGATACACAGGCGGGACATGCTCCGCAGCTGACCTGAGGCAGGGGGAGCACCCGGTCTCCCACCCGGCACTGTTTAACACCCTGGCCGAGTGCCGCCACTACACCCGAAAATTCATGACCCATCACCAAATCCACGGGCGTCCAATCGGCATTGACGGCATGCAGGTCCGATCCGCAAATGCCGCAGGCCTTGACCTGGATAAGCACCTGGCCGGGGCCGGGATGGGGCACGGGCATCATTTCAAGGGAAAGGGGACTACCTTTTTTCCTGAAAATAGCCGCTTTCATCATATCGGGATAGCTTGTCTGCATGAGATCATCTTTTCAGGATCGTCACCGACAGGGCCGCATCGGATCCCCTGACCGTACCGCCGGAATTCTGCGCCAGGCCGACCTTGGCGCCTTCAACCTGCCGCCGGGCCACCTGTCCGGCCCGGGTAAGGTGCCAGTAGAGCTCTATCACCTGTCTGACGCCGGTGGCGCCGATGGGGTGTCCCTGGGACTCCAGCCCGCCGGAAACATTGACCGGCAGGGAGCCTCCCAGGGTGCTGTTGCCGGCTTCCGCCCAGGGTCCGCCCTGGCCCATGGGGCAGAACCCCAGTTCTTCGGTGACATAAAGTTCGCCAAACGCGGTGCCGTCATGCACTTCGGCCAGGTCTAGATCCCGGGGCCCGATGGCGGCGCGCTGGTAAGCGGCATGGGCCAACCGGGTCAACGGGCCGGGTGCCTCGCTTTGCCCGGCATCTTCACCGCTGGACAGCATGCAAGCCGCTATTTCCACCTGCCTGTTTGCAGCGCTCCTTTTGGCGAAGGCCTCCGAGGCCACCACCACGGCGGCGGCCCCGTCACCGATGGGTGAGCACATGGGGCGGGTCAGCGGCCAGACGACTTCGGGCGCCGCCAAGACTTCCTCAACCGTGAACATTTTCTGATACTGGGCCAGGGGGTTGAAACCGGAGTGGAAGTGGTTTTTTGAGCAGATACAGGCCATCTGCCGCTGGGTGGTGCCGTAGCGACGCATGTGTCGCAAGGCCATGGAGACGTAGTCATCCATGAAAATGGAACGCTTGCCTGGTTTCTTGCCGGTTGCTTCCTTTACCGCCTGATGTTCACGCTTCAGTTTTTCTTCCTGCCGGGCGAATTCCGCTTTGATTTGGGGCAGGGCTTCTACGTCCATGCAACCTTCGAAGGCGGTAAGCACCCTGTCGCGGTCCTCGAAGTACATCTTTTCCATGCCCAGCACCAGGGCGACTTCGATCTCACCCAAGGCCAGCATGGCCCAAGCGCCCTGCAGGGCCGTTGCCGATGAGGCGCAGGCGTTTTCCACGTTGACCACCGGAATGCCGCCGATGCCCATTTCCCGCAAAACCACCTGTCCGCGGACCGATTCCTGCCCCTGCAGCACCCCCTGGGAAGCATTGCCCACCCAGGCCCCCTGAAGCTGTTTTTGGTCGAGTCCCGCATCCTTCAACGTCTGGCCGATGACTTCGGCGGCCAGGGATTTGAGATTGCGTTCCGGATGCCGACCGAATTTCGTCAGGCCGGCACCGATAATCTTAACGGAGGGCATGGTTTCAGCTCCCTGTCAATGGAAAGACGTCGTCCTTATCAGGGTCGAAGGTTTCCTCGAGTACCCGGCTGAGGTTTTTTTCCGAGGCGGTTTTGGGTATCTTTGCCACTGTCCAGATAAATGACGGCACGCTGTTGTTTTGCAGATGGTTCCTGCAATACCTGAAAATCCCGCTGACATCGGGTCGGCGGCCTGCGACCGGTACGATAGCCGCCACCAGGTCGCTTTCTCCGGGAGCGCCGGAGGAGGCTTTGATGCCGAACACACAGACATCGCTCACGTCCGGGTGTTCGGCAATGACGCCGTCCACATATTCGGGCATGATGAATTCCCCCTGACGCCGCAAACCCGCCCCTTTACGGAAATCGAAGTAGATCCAGCCCTCCGCATCCCGGTGCACCATGTCACCGGACCGCATCCAGCCCCCGCGCATTTTCTCGCTGGTCGCTTCGGGGTTGTTGTGATACTCCGCTTTTGTCCAGCCCGTCAGGTTGCGGGCAATGAGTTCCCCGATTTCACCGGGGTCGCATTCCGAGTCGTCCTCCCGGACAACCTTTATCTCCACCATATCCGGAAGCGGTTTGCCGAAGGACCCGATGGGCCCCACCCCTGGCGGGTTATGGCAGAATCCGCCTTCCATGGAATCGTACCACTCGTGAATGGTCACATTGAAGCGCTTTTCAAAGGATGTCCAAATGCCCTTGGGGGTACCTGCGCTGAGGACCATTCTCACGGAATTGGCCCCGTCTTCCGTGCGTTCGGGCTCCGAATAGATGCCCGTCATCATGCCGCCCAGCAGCGAAAAAGTGGTACAGCCGTATTGGCGGCAGATTTCCCAGAGCCGGCTTTTGCTGAACTTGCGGCTGATGACGGCGGGAATGCGGCGGTACAGCGCCGGATACAGGGTCAGCCACACGGCATTGCCGTGGGTCAATGAAAGGCCGGTGTAAAGCTTGTCGTCGCGGGTGTATGGCCATACCCGGTCCGCCCAGATGACGGCGTCCTGGAGCCGGTCGTAGCAGACATAGATGCCTTTGGGGTTTCCGGTGGACCCGGAGGTGTACATCAGGAGAAAGCGGTCCTGGATCCTGTGCGGCCCTGGTACAAATACGGGGGCTTCGGGCCCTTCCAGAATCGCCTTCAAGTCCGGATGACCGTGAAGAGGGGCGCTGCCGAACTCCGGGCTGTTCAGGCAGCCGAACGAGCGCACAGCCGGCACCCTGGCAAGAACCCGCTCAATGATACTCAGGAATTCAGTCGAGTAGATGATCCCCTTGGTGCCGGAGTCCCGGGTTTGAAAGACGAGTTTTTCCTCTTCGGAACGGGGATCGACAGGTACGAGGACGGCATCAAGCGCTGAAGCTGCAAAAATAGCATACAGCATCTCGGGGTGATTGCGCATGAAGACGCTGAAAATGTCGCCTGGCCCGATCCCCTGTTTTTCCAGAAAGCGGGCCAGAATGGTGCCTTTGACCACGAGATCGCGGTAGGTGATGATTTCATCGGGGTGGGTATGGTTTTCAAAAGTAATGACCGCAAAATCGGGAAATTTGTCGGCCATGGCCATCATATCGAATGCAAAGACGCCGGGTACTTTGCTCTCTTTCACAACGACCTCCCTCTGATATAATTAAGCCGGTACTCTCCCCCTGTTTAGCACATCCGGTTGCCATCTCAAACGGTAAAAATCACATTTTGCGGTCCTTGTAAAAATGGGTATTACCGCCCCCTCCGGTTCAGATTGTCAGAAGGGGGCTTACACTCTACTTCCCACAAAGGGGGCCGTTACTAGTTTTTAGACGTTCAGATTCGCTTATCGGTGATCTTCGTGGAAGTCAAAAGCCGCCGAAAGATGCTCATAAATTTTTTTGACAAATCGATTTTCTTTCCCTAAGATATCCCCCCGAAATTGAGTCTGCCGGCTATCAACAAAACAACGGTCTGTAGGCGACCGTCGTGCTCATTCATTGATGATTGCTTGTTTTCATTAAAACCCTTGGAGGTGTATCATGGCCGAATGCCCTGTTTGTGGAGCTGAGGTTTCCCTGGATTCCGATGTGGAAGAAGGGGAAATTATTGTTTGTGATGACTGCGGGTCCGAATTGGAAGTAACCGGAAAAGACAGTGTCCAGGAAGCCCCACAGGAAGAGGAGGACTGGGGTGAGTAGAGATCTGAATGAACGCATAACGCTCATTTAGGCGCTATTTTTTTCAATCGTTGTCGGCGGTGGCGCCAATTGGGCCGCCGCTATTTACATCCCGCCTTACCGATGAGGGCGGGATGTTTTTTTGCTTGAGAATTCAGCCTGCATCCGGTAAAAAAAAAGGTTTTATAGGCTAAAAGATAAATACGTTGGGGTGTGTTATCGGTCGTTGGCGTATTGCCATACAGCTTCTTTCCTTCAGCCTTCCCAAAAACGTTTCTTAAAGTCTATGGCTCACAACTCTTGAGCATTGCAGTTTATAAACTGACGAATTGGAGACATAAATGAAAGTAGGCTTTTTACATTCCATTATTAGAAAAGAGGAAAAGCTGCTGCTGGATGAATTCAGAAAGCACCGGGATGTCGAGCTGATTAAAATCGACGACCGGAAGCATTTTTTCGACCTCCACCGTAACTCTTTTGATATCGATGTGGTGGTAGAGCGTTCCGTCAATCACTCCAGGGCGCTGCACGCCCTCAAAATTTTCAGTGATCACGGGGTGCCCACCGTCAACCACCCCGAGGTGGCGGAGGTGTGCGGCAGCAAATTTCTCACCACCCAGGCCTTGATCAAAGCGGGGATCCGGACACCACGCTGTTTTTTGGCCTTTACGCCGGAATCGGCCCTGGAGGCCATGGACCGACTTGGATATCCCTGCATTATCAAACCGACTACGGGTTCGTGGGGACGCCTGATTTCAAAGATCAATGACAGGGATGCAGCCGAAGCCATCCTGGAGCACAAGCAGATCTTGGGCAGCTACCATCATTCCATTTTCTATATCCAGGAATATATACATAAAAACGGCAAGGACATCCGCAGCTTTGTCGTCGGTGATGAATGCATTGCCGCAATTTACCGTCACGCCGAGCATTGGATTACCAATACCGCCCGGGGAGGCAAAACCACCAACTGCCCAGTTACTTCCGAGCTGGAGGATATTTCCATCAGGGCAGCCAAGGCCTGCGGGGGTGGTGTGGTCGCCATCGACGTCTTTGAAAATGACGACGGCTATTCGATTAACGAGGTGAACTACACCATGGAATTTCGCAACAGCATCGATGTGACCGGAGTGAATATCCCGGCCAGGATTGTTGATTATGTTTTGGAGAAAGGACGAAAATGAAAGTCAGCATTGTCGGGGCATCCGGTTACGGCGGCGGAGAGTTGCTGCGGTTGCTTTTGCAGCACCCCAAGGTAGAAATCCACCAGTGCACATCCGAGCGATTCGTGGGCAAGCCGGTAGCCCGTTTGCATCCCAATCTGCGCAAACGCACCAATCTGAAATTTTGCAGCATTCAGGACCTGGAATCGGTCGATCTTATTTTCACGGCCCTGCCCCATACCCGCTGCATGCAACAACTGACCGCATTCGACTCCCTGGCAGCCCGGATTGTCGATCTCTCGGCTGATTTCAGGCTCAAGGACCCTGCAGTTTACCGACGCTGGTACGGTGTTGATCACACCCAGCCGGATAAACTCGACGAATTTGCCTACGGCAATGTTGAACTGCACCGCGAGGAAATCAAAAAGACGCGCTATATAAGTGGGGCCGGGTGCAACGCCACCGCCACTATCTTACCCCTCTGGCCTCTTTTCAAAGAAGGGGTGGTGGATACCACCCGGCCCGTCATCGCCGAAGCCAAATGCGGTTCTTCCGAAGGCGGTAACAGCGCCAGCGAGGCATCCCACCATCCGGAAAGAAGCGGCTGTGTTCGTTCCTATCGTCCCACCGGCCATCGGCATATCGCCGAAATGGAGCAGGAATTGGGCCATCCGATTCATTTTTCAGCCACCTCCATTGAGATGGTTCGCGGCATTCTGGTCACCGCCCACCTGTTCGTCAAAGACGGCCTCACCGAAAAAGATATCTGGAAAACCTACCGCCGGGTATACGGAAAAGAGCCGTTTATGCGCATCGTCAAGGAACGGCAGGGAATCTATCGCTATCCGGAGCCAAAAATTCTGGTAGGTTCGAACTACTGCGATATCGGTTTCGAGCTGGAAGGTACCCGGCTGGTGGTGATAGCTGCCATCGACAACCTGATGAAAGGAGCCGCCGGTCAAGCCGTACACGGCATGAACGTGATGTGCGGCTTTGAAGAAACCCAGGGACTGGAATTTGCAGGGCTGCACCCCATATGATCGTTGGAAGCGGTCGTACGGAATTCAAGATAACGATTTCGGCGGGCGCTATCGGTCGTCGGCGTATGATAATACAGCCTTCTCCTTCCAGCCTTCCCAAAGGCCTTGTCTTGAATGCTATTGAACTAAAGAAAAAACAACCTAACCCCTGAAGTATTTGTCATGTGCCGATTACTGACCGTACGCGCCCAGGCAGCTTTCGCCATCGGGCCTCATCTGGAAACATTTTCCCGTATTGCCAGAAACAGCAAGGAATATCAGGGACATGGATGGGGGTGCGCCTATCAGGATCCGGCAGGCCGGTGGCGGTTTTACCGCCATATCAGGCCGATTTGGGAAGACGACTTGAGTCAATTCGGTCAAACCCGCCTTCTGGTGGCCCATGCGCGCAGTGCTTTCGAAGATAGGGATATCGTGGTTGAAAACAACATGCCCTTTTTCGACGGCCGCACCGTCTACATATTCAACGGCGAGCTGCGCGGGGTGAAAATCCGGGAAGAAGGCCGGATCGGGGCTGAAAAAATTTTCAACTATATCCGCCGCTTCGACAAGGGGGACACCCAACAGGCCCTGGCGAAAGCCGTCGGCATTATTAAGAAAAGAACGCGCCGCATCAGAGGCATGAACATCATCATGGTGAATAGTGCGAGCATTTTCGTATCCAGTTATTTCACCCGGGATCTATCCTATTTCACCCTGAGCTACCGGCAGGAGGATGATTTGGTTATCTGTTCGGATCCCTATCCTTTGGAAAAAAACTGGCATCCCATCGCCAATGACTCAATAAGGAAATGGTAAATGATCATTGTTAAAATCGGCGGAGGCGACGGCATTAACCTCGAAGGCATCATTGCGGATTTATCCGGTATGGATAGTCCCTATATCATCGTCCATGGGGCCAACGCCCTGCGCGACAAACTGGCCCGGGACTTGGGGCAGCCCAAGCAGGTGCTGACTTCGGTCAAGGGGTACTCCAGTGTATACTCCGATGAAAAATTGCTGGATGTAATGATGATGGCCTATGCCGGCCTAAGAAATAAACGTATTATCGAGTTGTGCCACCAGCACGGCATCAATGCGGTGGGTCTGAGCGGCCTGGACGGCAAGGTCGTACAAGGCAAGCGCAACAAGGGCATCCGGGTCTATCAGGGGAAAAAATTGAAAATCGTGCGTGATTTTTCAGGAAAACCCCAAACGGTCAACGCCCCTTTGCTGAGGCTTCTCCTGGAAAACGGTTATGTTCCGGTATTGACGGTGCCCATCATCGACGAGCACAACACCGCCATCAACACGGAAAATGACGATGTCGTGCGGGTATTGCAGCAGGCTTTCCAGGCGGATGTCGTGATCAATCTTATCGAAGCACCGGGATTTCTCGAGGTCAAGGATGATGAAACCTCGCTCATCCGAAAGATAACCGCATCAGAGCTGAAAGCCAGGGAACAGCAGGTTGAGGGCCGCATGAAGCGAAAAATGCTGGCCCTAAAAAAGTTGTTTGAATATGGTGCCTCGAAGGTCATCATCTCCGACGGGCGCAGTGCACACCCGGTAACCGATGCCATGGCGGGAAGGGGGACCGTGATCGCATGAATACCAAAGAGCTGGAGCAGACTTACGAACTTGCGGTTTACCCCCGCCGCGACCTCGTTCTGGTCGGCGGCCGGGGGGCCCGCCTGATTGATGAAGACGGCCGGGAATACATCGACTGTGCCGCCAATGTCGGGGTTTCCAATATCGGCCACGGCAATCAAGCCGTTGCCCGGGCCGTGCATGACCAGTACATCACCCTGGGCAACTGCTATAGCATGTTTTACAATCCGGTGCGCGCCCGTTTGGCGCAAAAGCTGGCCAGGATAGCCCCTGGAAATTTAAGCCGGGTCTTTTTCTGTAATTCCGGTGCCGAAGCCAACGAGGCGGCGCTCAAGTTTGCCCGGGCCAGCACCGGCCGCCAGGAAATAATCGCAGCCATGCGCGGCTTTCACGGCAAAACC
>CAZWGD010000040.1:0-10354 GCA_964633235.1 uncultured Desulfobacteraceae bacterium
AGCCAATTGTCTCTGACCTGGCCCTGAAGACCAGGTTTCTATGGATAAAATGAATTAAAAATTTTCTTGACAACCCGGACAAAACGTAAATACAAGCCGCTAATCGATAGGACATACCAAGAACTCGGCATTACGATTGATACGGTTTTAAGAGAGGGATAACCAAACCATGAATTATGCAAAATTTCCCAGAAGAACGTATCTACAGGGTCCTACAGCGATTGAAGCCTTGCCGGCATTGACCAGGGCTCTGGGCTCAAAGGTGAACATTTATGTTAAAAGAGATGACTTGTTGCCTGGAGCGGCTGGAGGAAATAAAACCCGGAAGCTGGAATTCAGCATTGCCGATGCCCTGGAGAAAGGCGCTGACGCCATCATTACCTGTGGTGCCGTACAGTCCAACCACTGCCGGTTGACAGCCGCCTGGTCGGCTAAAGAAGGCTTGGATTGTCACTTGATCCTGGAAGAGCGGGTCAAAGGGTCCTATAAGCCTGAGGCCAGTGGAAATAATTTCTTATTTGAACTTCTGGGTGTAAAAACCATCGATGTTGTCGAAGGTGGATCAAACATGTTGGCGGCCATGGAAAAGAAGGCCTCGGAGCTCAGCCAGGCCGGCAAAAGCCCCTATATCATTCCCGGGGGGGCTTCTAATGCCATCGGCGCCTTGGGATATGCCGTCTGTGCAGAGGAAACCATGACACAGCTCAACAACATGCAGCTTAATGTTGACCACATCATCGTCCCTTCCGGGTCCGCAGGGACCCATGCCGGTATGCTAGCCGGTATGACCGGGATTAACGCCGGTATTCCCATCAGCGGCATCAACGTTTCCCGCAAAAAACAAGACCAGGAAGAAATCGTATTCGCGCTGGCCCGGGAAACCGCCGAAAAGCTTGGCATCAGAAGCCCTGTGGATCGTGATGAAGTGGTCTGCTTCGATGGGTATGTCGGCCCCGGCTATTCACTTCCCACCGACTCCATGGTGGAAGCGGTAAAACTATTCGCGAAGCATGAGGCCATTCTGCTGGACCCGGTCTACTCCGGAAAAGCCGCCGCGGGTTTGATTGATCTGGTGCGTAGCGACCATTTCTCCACAGGCGGCAACATCTTATTTCTTCATACCGGAGGATCGTCAGCCTTATACGCTTACCTCGATACATTTAGACAATAAACCCCAACGCTGTATTATTTGTAAAACCTATTTTGAAGGCAGATCATGACTGGATGGGATATCACCAGGATACACGCAGCCGTCTTGGAGATTATGAGCACGGTGGGAGTTCGGTTTTACAGCCGGCAGGCCGTCGATATTTTTAAGCATCATGGGCTGAAAACCGACGACAACCTAGTCTTTTTTCAATCCCGTCACGTGCGCCAGGCGCTGGACAGTATTCCCGCCGATTTTACGCTGTATGCCCGCAACCCGGAAAAGAGCATCCACATCGGATCCGGGGAAACCGCGCTTGCTCCGGGGTACGGCGCACCGCACATAATGACGGAGGAAGGCAAAAAAAAGAGCGCCACGCTGGAAGATTATCATGATTTCTGCAAACTGGTTCACACCTCCGATGTGATCAATGTCTCCGGCTTTTTAATTGTCGATCCCCATGAACTGCCCCGCAGTACCTATCACCGGGACATGTTGCACAGTCACATGACCCTGTGCGACATGCCCTTTATGGGTAGCCCCCTCTCGGGTGCAGCCATGCAGGACGCCATTAACATGGCCCGCATCCTTTTCGGATTGGCCCAAAAAGGGAACCAGCCTTTTCAGGCGGTGATGATTTCCAATATCAGCAGCCTGGCACCCCTGCAGTACGCCGAGGAAATGGCCGATGCGCTGATTGTTTCCGCCCGCTATCACCAACCGGTGATAATCATGGGAGCCGGCATCATGGGCGCTACCAGCCCGATGAAACTAGCCGGCCATCTTGCCGTCCAAACCGCTTGTGTTTTAGCAGGGCTGGTATTGACCCAACTGGTGGCCCCAGGCACACCGGTCATACTCGGGGGCGGCGGCTCCCAGCTGGATATGCAAACCGGCAGCTTTTATAACGGGTCACCCGAGACGCTCGCCACCGTCAGTGCCACCAGAGCCCTGGCAAATTATTACAACCTGCCGTGCCGGACCGGGGGCGGACTGAACGATGCCCATAGTCTTGATTTTCAAGCCGGGGCCCAGGCGGCCATGTCCCTGTTTTGTACGCTTAGAGAGGGTGTTGATTTCATATTGCACGCCTGTGGTATCCTGGCAGCCTTCATGGCCATGAGCGCTACAAAATTCATCGCCGACGAGGATCTGATACGGACGCTTCAAATGTTGGCCGAACCCGTGGATACCAGCGATGAAGCCATTGATCTGGATGTTATTCGTCAAGTGGGACCCTCCGGTGAATACCTGACACATCCGCAGACGCTGGCGCTTTGCCGAAACGGGTTTATGCCGACCCGGGTAATGAACCGGCTTCCCTTGGATGCCTGGCAGGCCGCAGGGGCTCCCGATATTCACAAAAAAGCGGCGGGTGTATTCCAAAAGCGGTTAAGATCCTACCTGAAACCGGATATAGATCCGTCTATTGAAAGGGATCTCAAACGGTATATTCAATCATGACGCCCTTTTTTGGCGTAAAATGTCCAAATCGATGTGGGCACAAAGCGGCCGTGTCGGGGGAACAATTGGCGGAAATGCAGGATAGGGGCGGGTAGTCATCTACTCATAGGAGACTGTGTACTGTGGCTGAAGATTCAAATGGCGTCGCCTATATCGATGGACGGATAGTACCCATTGATCAGGCCAAAATATCGATCTGTGACTGGGGGTTCCTACACTCGGATGCGACCTACGATGTCGCCCATGTTTGGGACGGCAAATTTTTCAGGCTCAGCGATCATATCGACCGCTTTTTTAACGCCATGGGCAAGCTGCGGATGTCCATTCCCCATGGCCGTGACGGAGTGCAATCGATCCTGGTTGACTGTGTCCGGGCAAGCGGGCTGCGTCAGGCCTATGTCGAAATGATCTGCACGCGTGGGATCCCGCAACCGGGATCACGCGATCCGCGCACGTGTAAAAACCGGTTCTATGCCTTTGCCGTTCCTTTTATCTGGTTAGCCGATCCGGACAAGCAGGCCAGGGGGCTGCATCTGGTTGTGAGTCGGCAACAGCGGATCCCACCGGCTTCGGTGGACCCCACCGTAAAGAACTATCATTGGCTCGATCTGGTAATGGGCCTGTTTGAAGCCTATGATCTCGGAGGAGAGACCACCGTCCTTGTAGATGGGCGGGGCAACCTGGTTGAAGGCCCCGGGTTCAATATTTTTTGCGTAAAGGCACGTACACTCACCACGCCGGGCCATGGTGTGCTAGAGGGCATCACCCGTAGAACGGTAATTGAAATGGCGGCCGATCTGGGCTATCGCGTCCGATTGAGGAACCTGCAAGCCCAGGAGGCCCGCACAGCCGATGAGTTGTTTGCCACCAGTACCGCGGGAGGAATCATACCCATTCGGCAAATCGACCGCCACATAATCGGATCGGGTACCCCCGGATCCGTTACCCGCGAATTGAAGCAAAAATATTGGGCCTTGCATAAAGAAGCGCAATACACCCTTACCATAGATTATTAACAAAACAGTCGACGGTATGGTCGTTGACCATCCCCGTAGCCTGCATGAAGGCGTAGCAAATGGTGGGACCCACAAATTTGAAACCCCGCTTCTTGAGGTCCTTGCTCATGGCCGCAGACGCTTCGGTTTGGGCCGGGATGTCGGCCGGCCTCTTCCAGTCGTTGTCTACAGGGGTGTGGTTCACGAACTGCCAGATGTAGGCATCAAAGCTGCCGAATGCCTTCCGAACTTCGAGGTAAGCCCTGGCGTTGGCGACCGCGGCGTTGATTTTGAGGCGGTTGCGAATGATCCCTTCGTTCTGCAGCAGGGTTTCGATTTTTCCCTCGCCGTAGCGCGCGATGCGCAGGGGGTCGAACCCATCCAGGGCCCTGCGGTAATTTTCCCGCTTTTTGAGGATGGTCATCCAGCTCAACCCGGCCTGGGCGCCTTCGAGAATCAGAAACTCGAAGAGCTGCCTGTCGTTGTGCAGCGGCCGGCCCCACTCTTTGTCATGGTAGGCCATCATCAGGGGATCGTCACCGGCCCATTCACACCGTTTTATCATTGTCGTTCCTCCCCTGGTCCAAGGGATCATGTCTTCAAACGCATCGGCTGAGATCTCTATCCTGGATGCCCCCCGATCTTGAAATCCACCTAGAGTATGGCATACTCAATCTTCATGACCGGGGGTTTTTGTGGATATCAACTCCCTTTCGCCGTCACGCTTGATTTTTTCAATATTCGTCAACACCTTTCCCGGCAGCTCGGGAACATGATGGTTGGCCAGAATATCGCTTAATTTTTCTTGGATGCGCTGGGCCATGTCCTTGCTGCCGGAGGTTTGCCAGTCCTCATAGGGCTCCCGGCACAGCAACTCCGAGCGAGACAACTCGGTCCGAAAATGATCGACGGTATGCGGCTGGTCCAGGAAATGTCCCCCCGGCCCCACAGCCTCGATGACATGGCGGGCTATGGTGTCCTGGCTGACCTCAATCCCCTGGAGAAAGCGCTTGGTCATCCCGATGGCTTCGTTTCCCAGCAGAAGTTGGGCTGCGGAACAGACCATGGCCATGTCGAGATAGCCCACATCGTGAATGAGGTTCAAACCTGCCAGGCCCTGGGAAAGGATCGAAAACGCGCTTTCCAGACCGGCCTGGGCATCAACCACTTTTGCATCCGTACACCCGGCATAGCCCCAGGTCGGCAGTCCGAAAGATTGGGCCACCTCGGCCTGGGCCGAGATGCCCAAACTCATTTCCGGATAACCCACCCCGAAAAGCCCGGTGAGCATATCCAGAATCTGGACATTCCCGCTTAAACATACCGGGCAGCCCGGGTTTCTGAGCTGTGCCAGGGTAAGGCACATCAGGGATTCGGCGGTTATCTGTACGATGACGCCGGCCAGGGTTGCCGGCCCCGTGGCCCCCAGCTGTACGGCGGGCCCGGGCACTTGGGGCATGAACAGATCCGCCGCTAAAAAAATTCGCTCCACCACATCGGCCGGACACACCAGGGGAGAGATGGGTTCGGGATAGAGTATCAAAAACGGTTTCTCACGCAGACGGTCCACTCCGCCGGCGACTTCCGCGGCCATCTGGTAGACCAACTCCGTACCCCGGGGGGAGTAGCCGATAAAAACGATGGGTTTGGTCGTATGGGTCACCACGGCCGTGAATTCGTGAATATCCGCTGCCAGCGAGGGAACATCCTGGCATGAACCCATGGGCATGACCCAGTCAATATGCTCACAGTAATCCGCCACCCGGGCCCCGTTGGCAATGTCCCTGACGGTGGTTGGGTGGACCTCTCCGGTCAGCGCGTCTTTGGTGTTGGGACTCGCTGTGGAAGTGCCGTACCAGCTTTTGCGGTCCTCAACCTCCATGGAGCGCCGCCCGTTGCGATCGTAGATGATGAATCCATTGGGAGCGCTGTTGAGGCACTCTTTGACAATATAAGCCGGCACCTTGACATGCTCATCCTTTACCAAGGCGCCCGCTTTTTTCAACATTTTCCGGGCACCTTCATGAAGCACTTTGAAACCGACGTTGTACATCACATCGAAAGCGGCCCGCTTGATTTCCTGTATCTGGTCCGGGGTAAGAATTCTTAGATACGGCGACCTTTTTTGAATCGAACCTGAATTGATCATGGCATGTCCCTTTCTTCACCTGCTCTTTACCTGGGGCTGGGGGTTGATTTGGATTGATTTTGAATTTTAAACGATACGGCTCTGTCATACGGGCCCCACGGTTGCTTTGTCAAGAGCGGTCGTGTACCATCACTTCCGGATGGTGAACGGTAAATATCAGGTATTCGGCCAACCATTACCAAGGAGGGCTAACATGCTGTTGGGACTGGAAACATTCAGCTATCATCTGGCGTTTGGCTATGGGGAAATGGATGTGTTCAGCTTTATTGACCGCTGTGTATCTCTCGGGCTTGACGGGGTTCAATTAAATGTGGAAACGGATGGCCGCATGGGCTGTCTGGGAAGTGACGATCCGGGCTTTCTGAAAGAGGTTCGGCAGCACGTCGAAAACCAGGGGTTGTACATTGAACTGGACACCTGCGGTACCAACCCGGAACACCTTTCGAAAATGATCCATATCTGCCGTCAAGTGGGCGCAGACCGCCTGCGCACCTTTTCAAGCCTGGGCGGTGATGTGACCGCGGAGTTGGAGAAAGCCAAGTACGATTTTCCAAAAGTCATGGACCTTTGTGCCGCGTCGGGTGTTACCATCGCCTTTGAGAACCATGAGTTCGAATCGTCCCGGGACATCATGGCGGTGGTTCGTCACGTGAACAGCCCTTACCTTGGCACCCATATCGACGTGGGAAATTCCATGATGGTATGGGAAGAGCCGTTGGTCGCCACGGCCAACATGGCGCCGGTTGCGGCCTCAACTCATTTCAAGGATCATATGGTGGTGCGGGTGGGAAGCGATCTGATGGTGGCCGGTGTACCCCTGGGAACCGGGAGCATCGATCTGAAGGCCTGCTATGATATCCTGCAGCGTCAATCGCCCTTGGATCGCCTGAATATCGAAGTCTGTTATGGGTATGTAGCCCCTTTCCGAGTATCTGTGGACAAGGGCTGGGGAGGCAGGCCGGGGGTGGGCGGTTTCAGGATTGCAGAACCGCCCTATCAGCCTGAAATCGTAGCGCCTTTCCTGCTGGATGCCTTTGCGCAGGGTGCCAGCCTGAATTCTTTCGCCTGGCAGGAGCTTGCCCAGGTCGCCCTCAAGCGGTCGGACAGGGATCGGCTCCTGGAGCTTCAAGACCAGGCGGTTATCACCAGCGTGGCCTATGTCAAGGGTTTGAGGGATGAAAAGGCCAGCCGAGAAAAGCCTGCCTGAGAGTGGACATGGGGGTAATGGGTAACTGGAGGATCAAACATGACCAGCACTTGGACTTATCAGATCGCTGTATTGCCCGGGGACGGTATCGGCCCGGAATTGACGGAAGAGGTCATCAAAGCTCTAGATGTCACCCAGCGGATTTACTGCGACTTTTCACTAAACATGACCTATTACGAGGCTGGAGCCGGTTTATATTTGCGCACCGGCGAAATTTTACCCAGGGAGGAATTTGAAGCCATTGCCAAGAGCGACGCCATTTACAAAGCCCCGGTCGGTCTTCCCGAGGCGGTGTTGCCGGATGGCACCGAGGCCGGGGTCACCGACGTCATTCTGCGCTCCTCCCTTGACCTCTGGGCCAATGTGCGGCCCGTAAAAATACGTCCCGGTGTCGCCTCGCCCCTGCAGGGGGTCCATTCGGGAGACATCGATTACGTCATCGTGCGGGAAAACACCGAAGGCCTTTACAGCGCCTGGAACCTGAGCCCGGACCGTGCTTCACAGGCACCCGCTCCCTCAGGCCTCGTCTTGCGCAATGAAGTCGCCGTGGATAATTTGATCATCAGCCGCAAGGCCTCCGAACGCATTATTCGTTATGCGTTCGACCTGGCCGCAAGCCGCAGCGGCTGCCCCCAGGATGGCACCCGGCGGGTGACCTGTGTGGACAAGGCCAACGTTCTGAAAGGCTATGCCTTTTTCCGCAGGATATACGATGAGATCGCCGCGGACTACCCGCAAATACAAAGTGATTACGCCTACATCGACGCCATGACCCAATGGCAAGTCCGCACCCCGGCCTATTTTGATGTGGTGGTGGCCGAAAACCTGTTCGGTGACATCATTTCCGATCTTGGAGCGGCTACCGTCGGCAGCGTAGGCATGGGGCCGGGTGCCAATATCGGCGACGATATCGCCATGTTCGAACCTATCCACGGCAGCGCCCCCAAGTACACCGGACAAGGGATTTCCAATCCGATTGCCTCGATCCTGTCGGCGGCCATGATGCTGGACTGGCTGGGGTCGAGGCATCAGAATAAAAGTGCCCGACAGGCGGCCGCTCTGATCGAAAAGGCCGTCGATGAAGTGCTCCTCGAGGGCCGGCACATGACCTATGACCTGGGAGGCACCAGCACGACCACGGAAGTGGGCGATGCCATTGCCGCCAAAATGGAAACCCTGGCCGCATGAACATACTGGACAAGATCGATTTTCCACCCATGATCAGGGTGCGGCAGAAGTTCGATCCCGTCCGGGTCAAAGATGTGGCGGGCGCCGTTCTCGGTCAAATCAGAGCCCTGGCACCGAAACTTGCTGTACGACCGCGACAAAGCGTGGCCCTGGCCTGCCCCAGCCGGGGGATTGCCGACTACCCCCTGATCGTAAAAAGCGTTGTCACAGGGCTCAAAGAGCTCGGACTCAAGCCTTTCATCATCCCGGCCATGGGCAGCCATGGTGCGGCCACCACCAGGGGGCAGGAAAGGGTATTGAACGACCTGGGCTTAACCGAACCTGTAGTGGGGGCGCCCATCCGTTCGAACCTGGAAGTAGTACCAATTGCCAAAACTAGGGAAGGCATCTCCGTGAATATCGACCGCCTGGCCTACGAGGCCGACCATATCGTGCCCATTAACCGCATCAAGGAGCATACCGGTTTTGAAGCCGACATTCAAAGCGGTCTCATGAAAATCATGGTGATCGGCCTGGGCAAGACCGAAGGCGCCCAAAGGTATCACCAGGCCATGATCTCTTACGGCTATCACGCCGTTATCCTGTCCGGCGCCCGCACTGTTCTGCAAAAGTGCAATATTCTATTCGGTGTGGGCTGCATTGAAAATGCCTATCACCAGATAGCGGATGTGGGGGTTTTCAGAAAAGAGGAGATCGAGGATCGCGAAAGAACCTTTCTGGCAAAATACCGGCGGATCAAAGCCAAGCTGCCTTTCGACTGCGCCCATGTTCTCGTGGTTGAGGAAATCGGCAAGGAGATCTCGGGGCATGGGTTTGACACCAAGGTGGTCGGCCGTATCGGCAGCTACCTGGGACCGGATCCTGAGAAACCGGTTATCAAGCGCATTATGGTGTCGGACCTGACCGACGAAACCAAGGGCAACGCCTCGGGTGTGGGTATCGCCGACGTCATCACCAGGCGGCTGTATGCAAAAATGGATTACCAAAAAACCGCCATCAACAATATCGTCAGTGCCCAGCTCGAGGGGGCCAAAACACCCCTGATAATGGCAAATGACCGGGATGCCCTGCGCGTCTGCATGATGTCGGTGGGGCTGACTCCCTATGACCGGCAAAGAATCATACGCATCAAAAACACCCTCTATCTTGATGAAGTGGATGTTTCCGTGGCCTACCAACCGGAACTGGAGAATCGCGGCGACCTGGAAATCGTTATCCCTGCCCGCGCTCTCAAAATGCATGCGAACGGCTATTTTGCAAGATTCTTGCACCCCCATTAAATCACTATTGGTAAGGGCTGCCCAATCTCTCCTGACGGATGGTTAGCCGTTTATCTTAAACGGGTTCAAGGGAGCCCTAAACCCAACGAAGCAGCTTCTCCAATTCGTGATTTCTCAGCATCACCCCGGGTCTGAGGCGCAGCTCAATTTTCCTGCCCTCAGCGACCAGCCGGCGCAGCTCGGTGGTTAACACGCGCAGGCGATCGTAGGTTGTTACATCGATGTTCCGTTTTCGCGAACCCACCGGAACCGTGTAGCCTGGCGGCACCGGTATTACCCGGTCAATCCCGGTCTTCTCTCGGCATATCACCTGCCCGCTTTTCAAGCCGAGCATCATCTTGTTGTGTTTTCCGGCATGCGCCGATGTCCAGGCCAAGGATGCCTCGCTGAGCATACAGAACCAGCGGGAGCGTCGGATCAGATGGGCTGCACGGCGGGTAACACTTTCCATTAGCCTGGCCACATCTTCCGGTTCCCATGCCGGTCGGTCGTTCTCAACCCGTGAGCCTGTTTGGGAAGCCCCGGTTTCGGCGGCGGGGGTCGTCTCTTCCGCCTCAGGCTCACAGCGCTGTAATTGCTCGCGCCGGAGACGGGCGCCGATACCCGTCAAGACCCGCAGAGGGCGGCCCTGCTGCAGCATATCAAAATGGCGCTTCAAAAAAATATCTACCCCGTACAGGAGGCAATTTCCTTCCGGAACATGGTTTGAGGGAATCCCCAACAGTTTGTGGGCGTTTTGTTCGAACGGCATTTGTTCGAACCGCCTAGGGATAGCGCCGCTCTTTTGGTCGATCAGGACGCCGAATGCCGCCATGGAAGCCTTCAAGCTTCCTGAGGGCAGCGGCCCGACGGGGTGGTCTTCATCCGGCTCTTGCACGAACTCTTGTAGGTCCCGGCTGCAAAACACTAGACCACGCCGGCCCT
>CAZWGD010000041.1:0-2090 GCA_964633235.1 uncultured Desulfobacteraceae bacterium
CATTGATGAGCATCCGGTAGCCCTGGCCGATATATTCTGGTCAACGTTTTCCGGTATCATTTTATGGGAGTCGAGCAAGCGAATTCTGAATAAGGAAAAAGACTACTTAAAGAAAACATTGAAAACCGCCTTCCACGTTTACTCAAGAGGGCTTAAACGTTAACGGGTTCTCCGGGGCGTTGCCAGCGACAATCCGGTACAACCAGACCGAAACCAAATAAGGAAAACATGAACACAAAAAGAGGTTCCCATGGGAAAAAAAAGCTTGGTGAAATCGACATCCAAAAAAAGAACCGCTTCCCCCAAAAAGGATGAAAAAAAGGGTGAGGTTGTCAGCCAAAAGACTTCAAGCGATGCAAAAGGGGTGCCGGAACCTGTACCTGGAAAAAAACCCGGCATATCCGAAAAGGCCAGAATCATATCGAAACCATCCGATAAAGATACCGCTATGCGCGATGCGCTAGAAAAGGCCTCAGTGGAAAAAGCCGCTACTGAAAAGGCGGATGCCGAGAGGGTTGTCCCTGAAAAACCGGCAGTTGCTGAAGACAAGGTTGAAATAGATACAAATGCAACAGAAGCGGCACCACCGGTGCAACCATCTGCCGTATACGATTTCCCGCCGGAACCTGAAGGTTCAGACCCTTTGAACAGGGGTATGCTGATCGCCATCGGCATCTGCATTTTTCTTTTCATGCTCATTATCGGCGCCAGTGTGTCCAATACCGGTCGGTACTACGCCAAAGCCACGCCCACGGGACTGGAAATCTGGCAGGGTAAATTCGCCCCTCTGGGTGAAAAGCTTCTGACGGTACTCCCGGACATGCAGGCCCCGGAAATGCTAAAAGCCATCTATACTAAAAACGATATATTTCCCCTGATCTTTACCTACTACTTAGACAAGGCCGACCTGCTTCTTGAAAAGCCAGGAATACCTGACCTTGACGAGATAAGCGCCCTTTTGGACAAGGCCCTTTCCTACGCCAGTTCCAAAACGCTTCGTCGAAACGCCATGTCCCGGATCAACACCATCAACCAGAGTATCCTTCTTTACAAGGCCAGTGTCGCCCAAAACAGGGGAACCCTCACGGATTTAGAGAACGCGCTCCAATACCTCAAAAAAGCGTCTCGCTTTGATTTTGGTCCGGCCCAAGCCGCGGCGCTCGAGCAGCAGATCGTCACCGTGACCGAACAAATAGCCGAGATGAAAGCCGAACTGGCCGCCGGTGAAAAGACCTCCACGGAAACACCGCCCGAGGACCAGCCCAAGACGCCCCCTGAAGCCCAGGCGCAGGCCAAAAAATGATCGCTAAAAAACGATGACTCTAGCCGCCTCAGGCTATTGCTCTAAAGTACCTGACGGTAAGCGTTTACAGGGTGCCGTTCATTAGATCCCGCTTGCGGGGAGATGCAAGGCACCGGGCATGCAGTCGTACTATTTGTACTTCAAGTGCTCGGTAACGCTGCAGATGCGGTGCCCTGTGAACGTTTGCTTTTCATCAACCTTGAGCTGGATCGGACGCATGTTTTCAGGAGTTTACGCCAGCCGTGATAGAAGGGAAGGTTGCCTTCCAGTCCCGGGTGGGTATTGATCCCCAGACTGCGGGTTTCACAGCACGGCTGCACCTTCGGCCGCCGTTGTTCCGGTTTCCCATCGCGTCATCCGCAGGCTTGATTTTGGCTCATCTTATTTGGGCAGGATGATACACACATGTCTCAGCTATCATTTGATACAGTCTCAGTGTAACCCTACTTGATGATTTTGCATAAAATTCGATTATGACCATTTTATTTACCTAACCCATTGAATTCATTAAGAGTGAATTTGCAATTTTAACTTTTTACGAAGTCATCAGGATTGATGGCACATAAATTGTAAGCCTCTGTCGTGAGGGTATTCAAGCCTCCCGGGTTGTAGACCGGGAACCGGTAATTTATTGACGTAAAAGACGAAAAGGAGAAAAAACAAAGTGGCAAAGTATGTGTGTTCAGTATGTGGCTATAGTGTTGAGGGAAGCGCACCGGACAAATGTCCCCAGTGTGGTGCCGCAAAAGAGAAGTTTAATGAGGCCGGAACCAGCGCGGGATTCACC
>CAZWGD010000041.1:2100-10309 GCA_964633235.1 uncultured Desulfobacteraceae bacterium
GATGGTCACGTCATCGGGGTCGCTAAAGGGGTTGATGAAGAGATACTTGAAGGCTTACGGGCCAATTTTACCGGTGAGTGTACGGAAGTGGGCATGTACCTGGCCATGAGCCGGCAGGCTGACCGCGAGGGCTATCCGGAAATCGCCGAAGCCTATAAAAGGATCGCCTTTGAAGAGGCAGACCATGCCTCCAGGTTTGGTGAATTGCTCGGCGAGGTGTTGGTTGCCGATACAAAGGCCAATCTTGAAGCCAGGGTTGAAGCTGAAAACGGCGCCTGTGCCGGTAAAAAAGCCATTGCCGTCAAAGCCAAGGAACTTGGGCTGGATGCCATTCACGATACCGTACACGAAATGTGTAAAGATGAGGCCAGACACGGGCTTGCCTTCCAGGGCCTTCTGAAGCGCTATTTTGGATAAATCCTGAAGCCGCTACCAAACGGCATCCATCTCATGCGCTCGGTGGCATGACACCCAATGGTCGCCCGTCTTGTCGGAAACAGGGCTCAGCTCGGGCATCTCTTTCCGGCAGAAGTCGATGACCACGGGGCAGCGGGTGTGGAACCGGCACCCGGAAGGCGGGTGAATAGGGGAAGGGACATCTCCCTTTAACACCCGCCTTTTGCTTTTGCGCATCGGATCGGGAATCGGAATGGCCGAAATCAAGGCCCGGGTGTATGGATGCACAGGATGCTCATAGACGGTGGCTGCCTTGGTGTATTCGACGATTTTTCCCAGATACATTACGGCAATCCGGTCTGAGATATGCTTGACTACGGAAAGATCATGGGCAATAAACAGGTATGAAAGATTCATTTCCCGCTGGAGATCCAAAAGCAGGTTCAATATCTGAGACTGAATCGACACGTCTAGAGCGGATACCGGCTCATCGCAGATAATGAGTTTGGGATTCAGGGCAATGGCCCTGGCGATACCGATTCGCTGCCTTTGTCCCCCGGAAAATTCATGGGGAAATCGGGATATGGCCCTTTCGGTGATACCCACCCGGTGAAGGAGTTGTCTTACCTTTTCTTTGCGATCCTCCGCGGTACCGATACCATGGATGATAAAGGGTTCCTCGAGGATGTTGCCGATCGTATGCCGGGAGTTCAACGATTCAAAGGGGTCCTGAAAGATCATCTGCATATCCCGTCTTAAATCGCGGAGCGCCACCCTGGTCAAGCCGGACAGATCCCTGCCCTCAAAGGCCACCTTGCCGGCGGTGGGCCGGTAAAGCCTCAGGATACAACGACCTACCGTGGTTTTACCGCATCCCGACTCACCTACCAACCCGACGGTCTCCCCCGCCTTGATGGCCAGTGACACATCATCCACGGCATACACCTTTCCTACCTGGCGGCGGAACACCCCCCCGCGAACGGGAAAGTGCATCTTGAGATGTTCAATCTCCAACAGTCTGTGATGTGTCGTCATTTTTCCTTACCTGCGCACCGCCGGCAGATCGTTTACCCGTAGAGGTAACAGCTTACCCAATGGTTTTCATCCAGCTGCCTCGGCTTGGGGGGTGATATACCGCAGCCGGTCATGGCATAGGCGCACCGATTCTGGAACCGGCACCCTTCAGGCAGGTCGTACAAACTCGGCACCATACCCCGAATGGTGCTCAGTCTGGTCTTGGGCCGGTTCTCAAGACGCGGAATAGCCGAAAGCAGCCCCCGGGTATAGGGATGTTTTGGCTTTGTAAAAAGGGTCTCCACCGATGCCCTTTCGGCCACGGTACCGGCATACATCACCAGCACATCGTCGCACATTTCGGCAATCACCCCTAGTGCATGGGTGATGAAAATGATGGCCATGCCGGTCTGACGCTGCAATTCAGTCATCAGATCCAGGATCTGCGCCTGGATAGTAACATCCAGGGCTGTGGTAGGTTCATCGGCGATGAGGATATCCGGCTCACCCGCCAGAGCCATGGCGATCATCACCCGCTGCCGCATCCCCCCTGAGATCTGGTGGGGATAGGCCTCCAGGCGGCGCTGGGCTTCGGAAAGCCCTACCCTTCGCAGCAGAGCCACCGACCGTTCACTGATGTCTGTTTCTTCCATGTCCGGAAAATGAAGTTTGAAGACTTCCCTCAACTGCCGACCGATGGTATGAACGGGGTTTAAGGCCGTCATCGGTTCCTGGAAAATCATGGCAACCCCAAAGCCGCGGATGGCATGCATCCGATCCGCCGGAAGCTTGGCGATGTCCTCATTCCGGAACAGAATTGTCCCCTTTTCTATGCGTCCATGAGGTTTGGGCAACAGGCGCATTATGGAAAGCGCCGTCACGCTTTTTCCACAGCCGGACTCGCCGACGATACCCAAGGTTCGGCCGCTCCTGACGTTAAAGCCCACGCCGTCAACGGCTCGAATAAGACCCTGTTCCGTATGGAAGGTGGTGACCAGGTTGTCGACCCGCAAGATGATGTCTTTTTTCACAGATTTCTGTCCAAAGGATGGGTTGTTGCATCAGGCCTCAACGGGCTTGATAAGTGCTGTCGGTAAGCGTTACGGGGGCAAAGGCCTCTTTCTTTTTCTTGGCTTTCTTGGTTTCCTCGTACAGCCCTTGTTCATGCCAGAACAACCCGCCGGTCATGCTGCTGAAGGCGCTGAAAGCACTTTCCGAGTGTTTTGTGGCCGGGGGTGTCGGCAGACGCCACCAGCGCCAGTAAGCTTGCCGGAAATAGGGCCGCATGGCTTCGGGAACGAAAGCACCGATTTGGTGAACCTTTTCCTGGATCTTAAGGGAAAGGGCGATCCGCTCCTCCTCTTCCAGGGAATTCCGGTAGATATCGATCATCCGATCTAGTTCCGGATCATCCGTATTGGTTACATTGTTGGTCTGGGGCTTATGGGCATTGTCCGAGTGCCAGGTTTGCCAGTAGGAGGGCCGCAGGCTGGTGCCGAAGCCCATGACAATGACTTCATGCCGATTCTCACTGATTTTTTTAAACCAGGCACTGGGGTCACGTTTTTGAAGTTCCAGCTCGACCCCCGCCCGCTTGGCCTCTTCCTTTAACACCACCAGTTTGGGGGTATGCCGTTCCGAGCCATAGGTTACCTCCACCTTAAACCGCCGCCCGTTTTTGGCCCAAATACCATCGGCGCCCCGCTCCCATCCGGCATTTCGCATATAATCCTGCACCTTTTCAAGATCATAGCGCCGGGCCTTGATACGGTTGTTGGAGTAGCGCCCATAGCCCACATAGCCATGCTCAAGCCTGAAAAAGTCATTGCGCAGGACATTTTCAATCACCTTTTGAATATGCATGGCATGGGCAAAAGCATAGCGCACGCGGGGGTCTTTAAAAATGTCCCTGTCCTGGTTCAACCACAGCCCAAACGGCGACCGGGTCGTATCATTATAGGCCCACAAGCGGTGAACATACCCGTTTTCAATCACCGGGGTGCGGCTCTTGACATGCCAGTATTTCGGCGGGCTCATATCGAAGACATCCACCCGGGCCTTTTTAAAAAACTCCCATTCCATGTTGTCATTGCGCACAACGGTGAAAATGACCCGGTTTACGTTGAACCGGTTTTGGAAATACCTCAGGTCCTTGGCCCACCAGTCTTTCTTGCGTGCAAATTTGACATATTTTCCCTTTTTAAACTCGGAGATTTGGTAGGGGCCCGTATTGGGGACGATCTTCCAATTGTACCGTCTGACGAAATCTTCCGCCAACTCGCCGTAGTAGTGCCGCGGAGTGGGAGACAGCGAAAGCTTCAGGTGCAGATCGGGCTCGGCCTTGGTGCCTACAACGGCCAGCGTGTGGTTGTCGTATACCACCACCTTGTCAATTTCCTTGGTATAATAATCATTGTACCATGGGGCCACGATCTGCTTTGAGCGCATGAAAATAAGGGTATATGCAAAATCGTGTGCGGTCACCGGTTCGCCGTCGGACCAAACCGCGCTTTTATTGAGCTTAAAATACATGCGCTTCTTGTCCTTCCCAAACGCCCAATGGGTGGCCAGCTCGGGAATAATATTCAAGGTGTTGGGATGCAGCCCGATTAGTCCCAGGCTGTTTCCCAAAATGGCACTCCTGAATTCCGTATTGGAATCTGGGCCCACAGTACGGAAAGTCAGGGGAAAGCTGCGAACGGCCAATCTTAGGGTCCCGCCCTTTTTGGCCTGCGGCGAGGCATACACCAGGTCGGTATCATTGGTCAGCCACTGGATGTCTTGGGGGAGCGGGGTTTTGGAAATGTCGGCCGTATACATGGAATTCCGCCCCTGAGAATCGGCTTGGACGGTGCCGGCCCACGCCCGCTCCGCATTTGTTGGTGGACTTAACAGTATGGCGAATAGGGCCAAAACCCACGGATAAGGTATGCTTTTTGATCTGATGCCCCTTTTGGATTTCTGCATGCCGCAGCGCCTCCTTTGACAGTCTTTCTTTTTTTATTCATAGGTGGTGTGCAGCTTGGGATCAAATGCCTCCCGCACCGCTTCACCGATAAAGGTAACGATCATCAGGGTGATAACCATGGCCCCGATGACCGACCCGGAAATCCACCATGCGTCCAGATTGGTCCATCCCTGTTGAATGAGTTCCCCCCAGCTCGGCGTGGGCGGCGGCAAGCCAAACCCCAGATAATCCAGGGATGTCAGCGCTACGATACCGCCGGAAACGGCAAAGGGGGCGAAAGTGACGATAATGGCGATGGTATTGGGTATGATATGTTTGAAGATAATGCGGAAATTAGACGCCCCCAGGGCCCGGGCGGCAAGCACGTATTCCCGGGCCCGCTCCTTATAGGTGACGGTACGCATGGTCCAGGTGATGCCGATCCAGCCGAAAATGGCCATAATCGTAATCAACATGATAAAATTGGGAACCACAATGGAGGAGATAATGATGATCACATACAGGAAAGGAACGTTGGACCATATCTCGATAATGCGTTGAAATATCAGATCAAACCTTCCCCCAAAAAACCCCATGGCACTGCCGATGGACACACCGATGGTGTAATTGGCCACCAGCAGCAGGAGGGAGAAGAAAATGGCGATTCGAAACCCATAGACGAGGCGGGCAAGAATATCCCGCCCAACGGCATCGGTGCCTAGATAATGCTTTTCCGCCATGGAAGGTGGAAACGGCGGATAGGCATCCGTTTTCAAATCAGTCTCGTAAGGGTTGAAGGGCACCGGCGGCAGCAAAACCCAGTTGCCGGTATCTTCCGACTTGCAGCGCGCGGCCAGTTCCCGATAGTTGGTTTCGTACTCATATTCCAGGCCGAAGGTGGCGCCGGGAAGGATATTTCCATAGGTCGGAAAGTAGAATTTGCCTTCGTAATAAACCATTAAGGCCCGGTTGTTCACTAAAAGCTCGGCCAATAGGGAGGCGCAGATCAGAACCATAAAAACCAAAAAGGAATAGTAGCCCCGTTTAATGGATTTAAAACGTTTCACCTTCCGTATGGTCAATGGATTCAGCTTCATGCGATGATAATGATTCGATTTGGCGTCCCGGTGGTCATTCAAACTTTACCCTAGGATCGACCAGGGCCACACAGATGTCCGATAGTATGTTGCCGATCATGAAAAGGAGCGATGAAATTGCCAGAATACCCATGACCACCGGATAGTCCCGTTCCACAACGGACTCGTATCCCAAAAGTCCCATACCGTTGATGTTAAATACGGTTTCGATTAAGAAGGAGCCCATCAGGATGATGGAGATATTATTACCGAAACTGGTGGCAATGGGAATCAGGCTGTTTTGAAGGGCATGATGAAAGATGGCCTTTTTAAAGGGCAGCCCCTTGGCGATGGCTGTACGCACGTAATCCGATGCCAGGTTGTCCATCAGGCTGTTTTTCATCAAAAAGGTCATCACGGTAAAGGAGCCGGCCACGTAAGCGGTCAGTGGCAGTACCGTATGCCAAGCAATATCGTACAGTTTTCCCAGGGTCGTAAAATCTTCGAAATCATCGCTAACCAGCCCGCCAAGAGGAAATATTTCCCAGTACGAGGCGAAGACCACCAGGGTCAACACCCCCACGACCCAACCTGGAATGGCATAGCCGATAAAAACAGCCACCGAGGAAAGGTTGTCAAACCCGCTTTTATGTTTAATGGCCTTGATCATCCCCAGAGGGATGCAAATGCCGTAAATCAGAATCAAAGACAGGATGCCGAAATACAGAGAAATGGGAATACGCTCCCGGATCATTTCCCAGACCGGATCATAATAACGGGTCGATGTGCCCAAGTCCCCTGTCAGCACCTTTCCTAACCACAAAAAATAACTGGTCAGCAGGGGCTTGTCGAAACCGTAATACTTTTTTAGCTCTTCAATCTGTTCTTCGGAAAGCGGTTGGGTTTGCTGGGCGGCACCGTCCGCTCCACTGATGCTAGGCATGCGCTGGGCCTGGGCTATGATGCGCTCAATGGGACCGCCGGGGACAAACCTCGTGATCGTGAAGACCATGATGGTGATACCCAGAAACGTCGGAATAATCAGAAGAAAACGACGGACAAAATAAGCAGTCATGGCCTGTAGTTATGACCTGCAGTTATGATCTGTTGAGCTTGAGCACCGGCTGGTAGCAGCTGGGGCACTGTCACGCTTCTATGACGGGGAGCCTGAGCGGTCCAGGGAGGGCTGTAAGAAGGGGAATGGATATAAGATCCATTCCCCCATATCGCGGATAGACGAGAGATTAACGTTTTGAGAATTGGAACCGCGCCCGCGCACCCTTTTGGCCGTATTTTTTGCGCTCTTTTTTCCTCGGGTCCCGTCGAATAAAGCCGGCTTTTTTTAACACCTGACGGTAATCCGGATCGACATGCAGCAGGGCCCGGCTGATCCCGTGGCGAATCGCCCCGGCCTGCCCGCTGACACCACCGCCGACGACGCGAACCCTCACGTCGAAGGTACCGCTGGTGTTGGTAAATTCAAAAGGCTGCAGCATGGTTGCCGCAGCTGTCTTTAAGCTGAAATAT
Source organism: uncultured Desulfobacteraceae bacterium (assembly GCA_964633235.1). Taxonomy (GTDB): domain Bacteria; phylum Desulfobacterota; class Desulfobacteria; order Desulfobacterales; family CAZWGD01; genus CAZWGD01. Next base: position 9,061 of record CAZWGD010000041.1, read on the forward strand.
TCATCCACCGGCTTGCCGTTGACGACAACATTTCCGGTGCCTGGCGTGATCCATGTCCGGGCCACAGCGCTCTTTCGCCGCCCGGTTCCATAATAAATCGTTCCCTTTTCCATTAAACCCCTCTGAACTCCTTAATTGTCAATAGTTGCGGTTGAACCCGGTTTTGCTTACACCAAAGGCTCGGGTTTCTGGGCTTCGTGGGGGTGCTTGCCCCCGGCATACACCTTCAATTTTTTAAAAATCGATCTGCCCAGCCTGTTTTTGGGCAACATACCCTTTACCGCGAACCGCACCAGATCCTCCGGCCTTTTTTCCAGCAATTTTTCAGCGCTGATCGATTTTAGTCCGCCGATATATCCACTGTGCCGATAGTACATTTTTTGCGACATCTTTCGGCCGGTAAGTACGATTTTATCGGCATTGATCACCACGACACCGTCACCGGTATCCACATGGGGGGTAAACAGTGGGTTATGTTTGCCCCTCAATCGAGCGGCGACGGTACTGGCCAGCCGGCCCAACACCTGACCCTCCGCATCAATTACATACCATTTTCTTTGATTATCGGATGGTTTTGCACTGTATGTATATTTCTTCATCTTGGCAATCTCCTGAATCCGTGTCTGTGAAAACCTTTTTATTAAGGCATGAATCCCCTCAAGTCAAGGACAAAATACACTTTACGTCAACCCGGGATTGACACCCCACCCGGCAAAGGATTATCATGCCACCGTCAAAGCTGCCTGTTTTCAAACATCCATGGTGACCGGCCGGTTTCGGTTTGCACCGATATAAAGGTAAACCATGAGTCCCAAAGACCTGTTACTATCCATCGATAACGGCACCCAAAGCCTTAAAGCCCTGATCTTCGACCTTGAAGGTCGGCTTATCGTCCAAGAAAAGGTGACCTATAGACCCTATTTTTCTAAACAACCGGGCTGGGCGGAGCAGGATCCGGATGTTTTCTGGCGGGCACTTTGCCGGGCTTGTCACCGGCTATGGCGGGAAAAAACGGTGGAAAAACACCGCCTCGCCGGTGTGGCCCTCACCACCCAACGGGGTACCGTGATCAATGTCGACAGGGCGGGGCGGCCCCTTAGACCGGCCATCCTGTGGCTGGACCAGCGAAAAACCTACGGGCTCCCGCCTATCAAAGGCCCCTGGGGGATGTTGTTCACTCTGGCCCGCATCAACGACACCGTGGCTTACCTTCAAGCCGAAGCCGAAGCCAACTGGATCAGGACCTACC
>CAZWGD010000042.1:0-10202 GCA_964633235.1 uncultured Desulfobacteraceae bacterium
CGTCCAGTTGACGGCCACTGCGTAACCGGATCCGGTGATTTTCCAGAACATCGTGACGGGAAAAAAAATGAAGTAGACCAGTCGGTCCGCCACTTTCAGGAAATTATCGTTGGTCAGGCGGATACGGCGCAGAAAATAGCCGAGGATGATCAGGGTAAAAACCGGAAACAGGCTGTTGATTAGCATGGATTCAAACCATTAATATCCTTCTTCTGGCGATCATGCGTTATCCGTATCCGACGGAAAGTACTTCATTGAGGTCTTTTTCAACTCTCTGCTGCTGAATAGCAGTGTGTAAGTTTCCACGGATGCGGCAGTGGATATTTGGGCGGCTATTTCGCGGCAGGACGCTTCGTCCTTGGCATGAATCATGGTGTATATATTGTACGGCCATTCAGGCGTGGGGTCCCGGCGGTAACAATGGGAAACTTGTGAAAAAGAGGCCATGATTTTACCTGCCCGGACGACCCGGTCTTCCTCAACCTGCCACGCCGTCATGGCATTGGCGCCGTAACCCGACTTCTGGTGCCGCAACGTGGCGCCGAACCGTCGAATAATACCCCGGTCACACAGATTTTGTAATACCGTTAACACCCGGTCTTCGGAAATGCCGAGCTGTCCGGCGATCTCCAAATAGGGCCGCGGTGTAATGGGTACGTCTTCCTGAACAGAAGCAAGCAACTTTTTTTCCAGATTATTCAGCATGATTTCAGACTTGGTTCAACCCTTAATTTTCGGTTAGGATGCGGTATCAGGAAATAATTTTTGAATTTCCCGTGCCTCCGCTTCGCAGATTCCCCGTTCCGTAATAAAACCCGTAACCAGTCTGGCCGGGGTAACGTCAAAGGCAAAGTCAGCGGCCGGGCTGCTCTCCGGAGGGACCAAAACGTTTCGGGGCCGGCCCTGATCCAATCCGCGAATATAGCGGACCTCATTGGGGTCTCTCTCCTCTATGGGGATTTGGTTGATGCCATCCGTCAGCTCCCAGTCAAAGGTGCTGGACGGAAGGGCAACGTAAAAGGGAACATTGTTGTCATGGGCGGCCAGTGCCTTTAGGTAGGTACCGATTTTGTTGGCCACATCCCCGGTGTGGGTGGTCCGGTCCGTACCGACAATGACCATGTCCACCATTCCGTGCTGCATTAGGTGCCCGCCGGCATTGTCGGTGATGACCGTGTGATTGATGCCGTGTTTTCCCAGCTCCCATGCCGTCAGGCGCGCTCCTTGATTTAAGGGACGGGTTTCATCGACCCACACATGGATATCAATACCCCTGTCAAAAGCGGCGTGCATGGGGGCCGTAGCGGTCCCGTATTCCACACAGGCCAGCCAGCCCGCGTTGCAGTGGGTCAGAAGATTGACGGTGGCACTGTTCTTCACACGGCTCAGATCTTCGATCAGGGCAACTCCGTGTTCACCGATTTTACGGCAGTTTTCCGCTTCGTATTCGGTAATGTCACCGGCCTCGCTCCGGGCAATATCGACCGCTTTTTGCGGGTGTTCCGCCGACATGACGCCATGGGTCATACGATCCACCGCCCAGGCAAGGTTAACGGCCGTGGGCCGGGCGGCTTTCAGGCGCCGGCACGCCTCCAGGAAACGGTCTTGAAAACCATTCTGGTCCACGCTGCTGGCGAGTGCGGCCAAAAAAACGCCATAGGCGGCCGTGGCGCCAATCAGGGGGGCGCCCCTGACCACCATTTTCCTGATGGCATCGATGACGTCATCAACGGTCTTCAAATCTTTGACCACAAAATCGTGGGGGAGTTTGCGCTGGTCGATAACCTGGACCGTGATGCCGTCCCGGCTAAGCCAAATGGGCCGTATATCCTTTCCATCTACCTTCATGTGGACTCCTGTCCCGCTGATGTGGAATAATTGAGCAAGGCGAACTTTTCTCTGGGCGGATTGAAATAGCCCTGTACCAGCTTCGGAAACCGGCGCTTCAGGCGTTTCAGCAGTTGTGGCAATCCCATAGGGTTGCTGGAGCCGGCCACCGAATTCATCACCCTCATATATCGGATCGGATCAAAATTCAAGTTGCGCCACTGAATCATATGGATCGGGTGGTCATCGATAAATTTGATCAACGCCGAGGCCTCCTCTTGTGCGTCTGTAAATCCGGGACAGTTGAAATAGTTGATGGTCACAAGTTTACCCCTGTCAAGAGCCATGTCGATGCTTCTGAGCACATCGTCGAAGCCATATCCCTTTGGGCGGAAATAGGCCTGGTAGCATGCCCTGCGGACGCTGTTCATGCTGACCCGCATGCTGTCCAACCCTGCATTCCATAAGCGGGTCAACGTATCCGGCCGGCCGGCGTTGGTATTCATATTGATGGTCCCCTTAGCGGTTTCTTTGCGGATGATCCGGACTGCCGGCTCGATGACATGGGCCGCCAGGAGCGGGTCCCCCTCACACCCCTGTCCAAAACTGACAATGGGGGTTGATACAGCCTGGATATGCGCCAAGGCCACCTGGGCGATTTCTTCCGGGGTCGGTGTAAACCCTATTCTTTCCTGGCTGCTTTTGACGTCGCCGTCTTGGAACGAGATGCATCCCAGACACCGGGCGTTGCACCGCCTGGCCGTGGGCAGGGGGGCTTCGTAGCGTCCCAGGAAAAAATTTTTTCCCGCCGGACACCCATACACCAGCGCACATCTTTCCAGGTGCTTGCGTAGCCGGTTGTCGGGCAACGTGTTTCTCATTTTTTGAATTCCCGCGCGGATCTTTCGCGGTAGCATGTGCCTCAAGTCCTGTCTCGGCTCGGGATCCACCATTAGGGCACTGACCTGAAAACCATTTTTCAACCATCCAGCAGCGCCATAGGCAAACAGGGGGAGCTGGGTGGCACCCTGGCTCTCCCGGTAGGCGCAAGTGCTGCGGATGGCATATCCGGGCGAGCAAAAGGCGGCTACCGGTAAAATGGGCTCCCCCGGTTTGTAGGGATTTTGAGTGACGGTTTCAAATCGACGGCTATGCAAATCATACAGGATGGGCTGTCTACCCGGCAGGCGCAGCAGTTCACTACCGTGGGGCAGGGGGATGGCGTCACGTGCGGATAACGGTTTCAGAGATGTACCGGCCATGCCCACCGCTGCGTACCCCTCCAGCTCGAATATATTTCCCTCTAAATCCGATACCAGGGCGGTCAATAGGCGATTTCCGGCCACCTTATCTCCATTTTTTCTACAGGTCGTAAAGGGTATCATCCCGACCGGGTGCCGAATGTCTTCGTGCTCCTTTGCGGGCTTTTTTTCCAGGCAGCAGAAAAGGGGCTTCTTCCTCGATAATTTCCCCCATTTCCGACTCTATGGTATCGGGGTCTTCCCCGTTTTCCATACGCCGGATGGCCTCACGCATGCCAGATCCCAGTTCCATACCCGTCATATCGGTCATTTTCCGCATCAGGTGTGCAGCCTGGCGGGGATCTTCCTCATCGATGCTATCAGCCTCTTTAGCCAACATTTTCATGGCCTGTTCCATTTTGTTTTCATCAAAGGGAAGCTCATCGACATCGTCGTCTTGCGTGGCATTTCCCGTGATTGAAAACAGGGATATCTGCCGCTCAAGAGTGATGACTTTGCACTGCGGGCATTTGGGCTGGGTGGTGGTATTGATGGTTTTGGAAAAAAAATTAAACAGCATATGGCAATCACGGCAGTAGAATTCGTATACGGGCATGGTGGCTTCCTTTCAAAACCGTAAAAATGGGATCCTTTTCACCGCAGACCGGGTTTAGGCCGATTTTTCAGCAAGTCGTCTTTTATGGACGGCCATAAGGGTTACCATGGCTTTGGCGGCCAAGGTCTCCGTTTTCTGCCGTACATCAAAGACTTCGGATTCGGATACGAGTACCCGGCTTCCGCCGCGAATTACTTTTGACCGACATATCAACGTCTCGCCAAAGGCCGGTTTTAAAAAATTGATCTTAAATTCAACGGTAAGGATTTGATAGGATTCGGAAACCATTGTAAATCCCGCATATCCGGCCGTATGATCGGCCATGGTGGCCATCACTCCGGCATGCACAAATCCATCCTGCTGGCGATGATGATCCTGTATGACGACACTAGATTGAAAATAACCCCTTTTTATAATATCCGCTTTGAACTGACAATATTCAATAAAACCCCGCTGATAATCCCTGGACAAAAACTCGGCCCGTTCAGGTGTGATCCGCTGATCCATGTCTATGGTTCCCTTCTCTTTTTTTTGGTTATTTTGGGGGGTTTATTTCTTTTCACCGTCCTTGAACGTTTTTACGGAGATGCTTCGCCCGTCGGTAACCACAGTCACCGCCCCGTTGTCGGCGGTGCTGAGGATCTTTATCTTCCGGCTTGTGTACCGTCTTATAATGCGTGGGTGGGGGAAATTAAAGCGGTTTTGCCGCCCGTGTGAAAAGACGACGATTTGCGGCTCCACTTTTGCAAGGAACAGGGAAGAACTCGATGTCTGGCTTCCGTGATGGGGAGCCAGCAGGACGGCGCTTTTCAAGCGGGTGCCGGAAAACGCCACCAGTTCCTCCTCGGCCCGGGTTTCGATATCTCCGGGGAACAGGAAAGACACAGACCCCAATCCAATACGTATCACCAGGGAGTTGTTATTGGTATCCCGCCATGCCTCCCGGCTGGTTTTTGTAACTAAGTCTCTGGGTGGATAGAGGATATCGGCCCTTAAATTTCCCAACTGCATACCCTGTGACAGGGCATGCTGCGATATGAGATCGATCTCTTTGTCTCTGACGGCCTTCAGGAAGTCCTGGTACGATTCTGCCTCGGATGTCTGTCCGTTGATCCAGATGCGGTTTACCCTGAAATGGCGTACGATAAACCGCAGGCCGTTGTAATGATCACTGTTGGGATGTGAAAGGATCACCGTATGCACCGTTTTTATTTTTTTGCGCCACAGCAAGGGGGCAACGATACCGGCGCCGACGTCGAACGCTGAATTGTCAGAGAATCCGCCCCCGTCGATTAGAACCACGCCACCCTTCGGCGCTTCTAAAAGGGCCGCATTTCCGTGTCCCACATCCAGATAGGTGACCCGCAGGCGGGGATTGAGAAAACGCTCGTACACCCAGTAGCCCGCATCGATGCCAGCCGCTGAAATCACCAGAGCCAGGGCCGCCGATACAGCTGTCCGCCGCGTCAGGTACCGGTTTTGATCGGGAAGCCTTTGTCCTGAAAGCCAGCCGAACCTGTCGAGGTCAGGGGGACGGGGAGGTGACTGTAAAGTGGTTTTGCAACCATAAACATCCAGGTTCAATAGACCCCAGGCCAGCATGTACCAGCAGCCGATTTCCACGAGATTGGGGGTGACCGTCTTTGAGGCGGCAAACGGCCATGCGGCCATGATGGAAAGAACCTTTAGCGCCAGGGTCAGGATAACGCCGGCCAGCTTAAACAAAAGCATGGCCCCTTCCGGGGTGAACGGGGATAAAAGGGCGGACAGCAGTCCCAGCGGCACAACCCCGAATCCGATCATGGGAACGGCGATGAAATTGCCCGGCAGCCCCACGTAAGACACCTGGTTGAAATAAAACATGGTCAAGGGCCAGGTTCCCAAAATAGCCAGGATGGACACCGCCAGAAACGAGGTCAGTCGTCCCCTGATCCCGGCGCCGAAGGCGTCTTTAAAAAAGGTCTTTTGTCGGATTCTAGACAACCCATAGATGATGGACAGCACGGCCGCAAATGAGAGCTGAAAAGAAATTGAAAATAATGACGGTGGGTGGATAACCAGGATAACCATGGCAGCCACGGCCAGGATATTGATTAAATCATGGTCTCTGTCCAACATAAAAGTGAGCAGGAAAGCCGTTGCCATGATCACGGCTCGCTGGGTGGATGGCGTCATCCCGGCGATCAATCCGTATGCCAGAACAGGAAACACTGAAAAAAAGGCGGCCCCCTTGCGTACCCAGGCGCGCCGCAAAAGATATCTTAGGCGCGAGAATAGGGCCTGAAAGCTGAGAAATGAGACCGTAGCCACGATGCCGATGTGTAGGCCGGAGATGGCCAGCAGGTGCCCGACACCTGTGCGGTTGAACTGGTCCCGCAGTTGCCGTGAAATGCCGCTCCGATCCCCAATGATCAGGGCTTTGAGGATCTGGTTTTCAGGATTTTTCGTGGCACGGTCGATTAATGCGGCCAGAGATGTTCGTATGGCGTTGATATCCAGCCGGTTACGGACGGTCTTGTTCCCGGCGTCGATCTCCAGCCCGTCCGCTGGGGTGTAGGCCGAACTCCAGATACCGCGAAAGGCCATATAGCGGGCATAGTTAAATCCTCCGGGATTGTTGAAATTCCGGATTTTGCGTATGCGGCTGTGAAACCTCACCCTGTCACCCGTCCTGATTTCCGGTGCTTCGCCTATGACCGTAACGCGAAGGCGCCCGCTTGTGGGGAATTTCCAGGCGTTGCGCTCAAGCGATTCGGTTTCCACAACCAGTCGAAGCCGGTTTCCCCTTTTCACCGGGGGTTGGATCACTTGGCCCGCGATGTTGTATTTATCCGTACCGGTATAGTGGGTGATATGATGGGGGGGAAATTGCGGGTCCACCCAGACCTGGATGGAGAGGTATCCCAAACCGGTAAACAGCAGGAGCACGGAAACCAAGTGCTCACGGCCGCGAATAATGTGAAATCCCGAGCACAAGAAACAGGCGGCCACCGTACCGTAGCCCCATCTCCCTAAACCGGGCGCTCCGGCACCCAGGGTGACACCCAAGATAAAGGCGGCCAATAGGGGAATAACCGGGCGAGCGACTATCATGTTTCCTGTCAGCCGCTCACACGCGCGATAGCGGCTCCCATTTCCGCAAAACGTTCTTCCATGGCCTCATATCCCCGGTCGAGATGGTACACCCGGTTGACCTCCGTTTTTCCGTCGGCCACCAAACCGGCCAGGATCAGGGAGGCGCTGGCTCTTAAATCGGTGGCCATTACCTGAGCGCCGGAGATCATCGGTTTCCCCTTTATCACGGCAGTGTTTCCGGAGATGGTGATGTCGGCGCCCATGCGCTTTAATTCGCTGACATGGATAAACCTGTTTTCAAAGATGGTCTCGGAAATGATGCTCAGGCCGTTGGCCACACACATCAGGACCATGAACTGGGCCTGCATATCGGTAGGGAATCCCGGGTAGGGCGCGGTCTTTATATCCACACTACCAATTTCACCCCCCCCCCGTACCCGGATTGTGTTATCCGAAACCGTCACCTTTGAACCGGTCAGCCGCAGCTTATGAATAATCGTGCCCATGTGGCCGGGATCACAGTTTTTCAGAACCACGTCACCGCCGGTCAAGGCGGCCCCAACCATATATGTTCCGGCTTCAATGCGATCGGGCATGATGCCCGTTGACACCGGTTTCAAACCGGATACCCCACGTATGGTGATCACGGAGGTCCCGGCCCCTCGTATGTCGGCCCCCATGTCGCTGAGAACCCGGGCCAAGGCGACGATCTCCGGCTCCCTGGCCGCGTTGCGCAGGACCGTTACCCCGTCGGCCAGAACCGCCGCCATCATGATATTCTCTGTTCCCGTTACCGTGACAACGTCGAAATAAATTTCATTGCCTTTTAATCTTTCGGCCACGGCTTCCACGTACCCGTGTTTCAGGTCGATATCAGCGCCCAGCCGGGTCAATCCCCTAAGGTGCAGGTTAATGGGTCGGGCGCCGATGGCGCACCCTCCCGGCAAAGATACCCGGGCTTTGCCAAGTCGTGCCACCAGGGGTCCCAGCACAAGAATGGATGCCCGCATCTTGCGCACCAGATCGTACGGAGCTTCGTGTTTATTAACCCCGGCAGTGTCCACCCCCACGGTATGGCCCTCCCTCTCCACCCTGGCGCCGAGGGTGGATAGCAGAAGCAGGGTGCTTTCCACATCCTGCAGGTTGGGCACATTGGTATAGATGTTCTGTCCTGTGGTGAGAAGCGACGATACCAGTATGGGGAGGGCGGCATTTTTTGCTCCGCTGATGCGCACGTCCCCCTTTAGTACCCGGCCTCCTTCAACGATAATTTTATCCATTCAGCCCCATTTTTCTACGATTTATGGTCCTGGCTATAGACAGGTTTGCAGATGTCTACGCCTACGTTTCACTATAATGAAAAGAGATATGCATCAGCGCTACGCGTCATTATTGCCAAATGCGGTTGTCCTGTCCCGGTCACAGGGGGTTGTTGTCATCCTGAATAAAAAATGCTATTTTCTGCCTTTCATACCCCATACCGGGGTTGCGCCCGTGGGACTTCAACCGTATCCGGTTTTGCGAAATAGAACCAATGACCCCAAAACCGGGTTCGCATGAAACATACTTATGCAGTCTATCCACCCATTAAAATAGCAAATTACATTCAAATGGTAAACCCTGTCATGGTGTTTCCCCTGGGAGGAGGTTATGTCTTTTCTATTGATTATACCCGGTCTTTTACTGGTCCTAGGAATCTGGGGCATCATTATTTACAATGCTTTGGTGAGGCAAAGGAACCTGGTCAAGGAGGGGTGGAGCGGCATAGATGTCCAGCTCAAACGCAGATCCAACCTTATTCCCAACCTCGTTGATGTGGTCAAGGGTTATATGGGCCATGAGCGGGACCTGCTGCACCAGGTGACCGAGTTGAGATCAAAAGCCACGAAAGCCGGCGATGTGGCCGAAAAGGGTCGCCTTGAAGGCCGGCTCTCTCAATCCCTGGCGTCCATCCTGGCCGTGGCGGAGGCGTATCCGGAGCTCAAAGCCAATCAGAACTTTATGGATCTTCAGGATGAACTGGCCGGCCTAGAGGAAGAGATCCAAATGGCGCGGCGATACTATAACGGTACCGTACGGGATTTAAATATTAAAATCGAATCGTTTCCAAGCAACCTCATCGCCGGCGCTTTTGGATTCATCCAGGCCGCCTTTTTTGAAATCGATGATCCCAAGGACCGCGCCGTCCCCAAGGTCGATTTATAACGGAGAGTCGGCACTCATGGATAATGTCATGCAAAAAAAACGCTCGGCACTTGCCTCCCGTGGCTGGTATTGGCGGGCGGCAGTGCTTTTCTTTTTTCTTTCGGCCTGCTTTTCCACGTCTGCATTCGGCACCGCCACCGAAGAGATACTCGACTTTAGCAGCCGCATCCAAATTCATACCGACGGGACCATGACCGTCACCGAAGCCATCCAGGTGACCTGTACAGGGCAAAAAATCAAGCGGGGAATCTTTCGAGATTTTCCAACTCGCTATAAAGACGGCCGTGGCCAAACCATGCGGGTGAGATTTCAGGTGGTTGAGGTGTTGCGCGACAACCGTCCCGAGGCCTACCACACGGAGCGCAGGGCCGAAGGGGTGCGCGTGTATATCGGCCAGGAGCATGTACGCCTGTCGCCGGGTGTATATACGTATTCACTGACCTATCGCACAGACCGGCAACTTGGTTTTTATAAAGAGTTTGATGAGCTTTACTGGAATGTCACCGGCAACGACTGGGAGTTTCCCATCCGCAAGGCTTCGGCGGTGGTGAAACTTCCCCCTAGGGCGGACATTTTACAGAAAGCGGCCTATACCGGACGCCGTGGGAAACGCGGAAAGGCCTTTATCTTCGGCACTGACGAGGTGGGAAATCTGGCGGTCAATACCACCCGGACCTTGCTGCCGGGGGAAGGTCTGACTTTGGCGGTTGCCTGGCCCAAGGGAATGGTTCGTGAGCCGGATCCGTCACAGAAAATAGGCTATTTCATCAGGGATCATCAGGCTCCAGGCAGTGCCCTGATCGGTCTTTGCATGGTCTTTTTGTACTATTCAATCGTTTGGTTGAAAGTGGGCAAGGACCCGGAAAAGGGGACCATCATCCCCCGCTTTCACCCCCCCCATAGTCTCTCACCGGCCGCTGTGCGCTATATCACGCGCATGCGCTACGACAAAAAAACCTTTGCCGCGGCCCTGATTAACATGGCTGTGAACGGGATCATGAAAATCACGCGGAACGATGAGGGGGAATATACGCTTAAAAAGTCCATGGGGAATGCTTCCGGCCTCTCGAACCTGGAAAAGCGTACCTATAAACGGCTTTTCCCCCATAGGGGCTCCCTCGAGCTCAAAAAGAAGAATCGTACCACTATTCTGGGAGCAGAAAAAAAATTAAAATCGGGGCTTAAACTGGACTGCGAAAAGATCTATTTTTTAAGCAACCGCAGGTATTTTTTTCCGG
>CAZWGD010000043.1:0-3811 GCA_964633235.1 uncultured Desulfobacteraceae bacterium
GCCGACAGGGTGAGTTTCCCATTCAGTTTCACTCGACGCCCATCATTACCCTTCACTGGGTCACAGCCATTATCCTGGCCCCCCTGGGTACCTATTTTCGTTTCTTCGCGGTTTGCACGCTGGCCACTTATGCCTATATTCTCTATATTCTGATGTTCAGCAGGGGAGGTTCCCAATGCAACGCACTCGCATCATAGAAGCGCTTAACAGCAACACCGGCATGGGCAGGATCTTGATCAAGGGGTGGGTGCGCACCAAACGTCCCGCCAAGGATTTCTGCTTTCTGGAGGTCAATGACGGATCGCACCTCACCAACCTGCAGATCATTGTCGAAAAGCATGCCGACGGTTATGCCGATCTGAAGGACATCAACACGGGAACCGCGGTGGCGCTAACGGGCGCCCTTACGGCCTCACCGGGTAAGGGACAAAAATGGGAGCTGCGGGCCGAGGATCTGCAAATCATCGGCACCGCGGATATGGAAACCTATCCGTTGCAGAAGAAGCGTCATACGGATGAATTTCTGCGCACCATCGCCCACCTGAGACCGCGCACCAATAAATACGGGGCCATTTTCCGCATCCGCTCAGAGAGCGCCTTCGCAGTGCACAACTATTTTCATGAGCGCGGATTTTACTATCTGCACACACCCATCATTACCGGCTCCGATTGTGAGGGGGCCGGTGAATTGTTTCGCGTCACCACCCTGCCGGCGGTCCCCACCGGGGAGAGCCCCTCCCTTAATGTCTACGAAAAAGACTTCTTTGGCAAGGAAGCCAGTTTGACGGTTTCCGGACAACTGGAAGCGGAAATGTTCGCCTGTTCTCTGGGCAGTGTGTACACCTTCGGTCCCGCCTTTCGCGCGGAGAACTCCAACACCCCCCGGCATGCTGCTGAATTTTGGATGATCGAGCCGGAGATGGCTTTTGCAGACCTCGAGGATAATATGAACCTGGCCGAGGACCTCACCAAAAGCCTGGTGACCCATGTGATGGCGCATTGCCAGTCCGACCTGGCACTATTTGCCCGCTTCGTCGATAAAAAATTGATGGCCGACCTGGACATCATTGCCCATTCCTCATATGAAAGGCTGCCTTACGAAGATGCCATCGACATCTTGGAGCGGGCCGCAAAGAAGTTCATATTCCCGGTCTCCTTCGGGGTTGATCTGCAAACCGAACATGAACGCTATTTATGTGAACGGTATTTTAAGAAGCCGGTAATTGTGCATGACTACCCCAAGGGCATAAAGCCCTTTTACATGCGGCTTAATGAGGATGGAAAAACAGTCGCCGCCATGGACCTGCTTGTCCCTAGAATCGGTGAACTCGTGGGTGGCAGCCAGCGTGAAGAGCGTCTGGATGTTCTAGAACGGCGCCTTGCCGAATCCGGCCTGGACAAGGATGCCTACCGCTGGTACTTGGACGCCCGTAAGTTTGGGACGGTTCCCCATGCCGGATTCGGCTTGGGATTTGACCGCTTTCTGATGATGGTTACGGGTGTGACCAATATCCGTGATGTCATCCCGTTTCCCCGCACCCCTAGAAACCTTGAATTTTGATGGCCTAAAATTCGGACATGCGTATGCACGGCTCCCGAGCGACCGTCTTAGCCGGCACCCTTCAAACCCAAGCTGCATCGACCGCCCTTTATGGGACGTGTCGCCGCTCTTTTTGGCCGTATATCACCAGGCTTTTTCCCATGAGCGGATCAATAAAACGGCTCAGAACCTGCGTGAACATGGGTTTTTTCATGATGTCCCACACCAGGAAACGGTGGTATAAATTCACCAGGGTGAGGTCATCCCGGTTGAGTCCCAGAAGGCATTTGAGCCACCAGTAGGGGGTGTGGATACCGTGAGCGTGGTGAACCGACTGCACATCGACCCCTGTGGCCTCTAGTCGATCAATCAAGCCTCTCTTTTTATAGATGCGAATATGCCCCTGGTCGGTGTTGAAGTATTCCCGCGACAGGGCCTTACAGATCCACTCCGGAAAAAAGCGGGGAACGCTGACCGCCAGGGTTTTGCCCGGTTTCAGGACCCGAACACTTTCTCTGATGGCTGCGGCATGTTCGGGAATGTGTTCCAAGACCTCTGAACAGATAACCAGATCAAAGAAATTGCTCCCAAAAGGCAGGCTGGTGGCGCTGGCAACCGACAATTCGCACCGGCCGTGGTAGGGTGTGCCCAGCCGGCGGTCATGCTTCAGCCGGGATCTGGTGTTCAACACTTCGTCCAGGGATAGGTCACAACCGTGCACGGTTATATCCCGGTAAGGAGCCAGGGCACTTACATGGCGCCCGGAACCGCACCCGATATCCAAAATCCGGTCTCCGGGCTGTATGGCGATGCGCTTAAGATCGATGGTAATCATGGATCACTTCTCTGTATGCGGCTATGGTTCTTTGGGCGGCTTTTCTCCAGGTGAAATGCTGCTGGATGCGTTTGTAGCCGGCCCTGCCCAGCTCTGCAGCCCGGTGTGGATGGTCTAGAAGATGGGTAATGGCCCGCACCAGGGCTTCTTTATCGGCGGCGGGCACTTGAATGCCGGCCTTTCCCACCACCTCCGGAAGGGCGCCTCCGGTGGTGCTTATCACCGGCACACCACAAGCCATGGCCTCGCCTGCCGGTAGTCCGAACCCTTCATAAACAGAGGGCACCACGGCGACGGAGGCCCGTGCGTATTGGCGTACGAAAGCGCGATGGCTGATGCGACCGGTAAAGGTCACCAGATCTTCAATACCCAGAGCCTGGATCAACCGTCCAATGGCACCGGTTTTATTGCGCTCTCCGACGACTACCAGATGGATAGGACGCGATTTGGCTATTTCCGCTGTGGCCCCCATCAGATAATGCAACCCTTTTAGGGGAATGTCCGCGCTATTGGTGACAATCAAACGGTTTTTTTCACGCTCAATTTCAGGCATGGGATAGAAAAAGCGGGTATTAATCCCGTTATGGATGGTCCGGAAACGGTGGTCTGGAATATTGAACGCCGCTCCGATGTCCGCCTGGGCGCATGCTGAAACGGTAATAATATGCGACAGGCTTTGGGCCACCCGCTTTTGCATACCGATAAACGAATGCCAGCGCAGGTGTTTTAGTTTTTTCCAAAAGCGTGGGGTCGCATTCACTGCCGCTGAACGATCAATGGTGATCGGGTGGTGGATGGTGGCCACGGTGGGGGTAAAGCGACTTAAGGCCCAGATACCGTATGAAAGGCTTTGATTATCGTGAATGATATCGTAAAAACGGCGCCTTTTGTGTACAAACAGATAAGCGCGCATGCCAAAAGTAAAGGGCTCCGGAAATCCTCCGGTGGAAACGCCCAGCCACTCTATAAAGTTGATGGGATTGGACAGTTCCGTCATGGTGGGAATACGAAAAGGGTTCTCAGGGTTATACAAATCCAGACATGGCAGCCGGTGAAGGGTGATGTCATCGTCCAACTGCGGATCAGGCGGACCCGATACAACCGTCACATCGTGGCCAAGGTCTTTCAGAGCACGGCTTAAATTCTTGAGATAAACACCCTGCCCGCCGCAGTGGGGGTTGCTTCTGTAACTGACAAGGCATATACGCAATACCGGTTGCTGGTTATTTTTCATAGGTGCGAATCACCTCTAATTCAGGATTCTCCGATGATAGCTGAACTTCCTAAAAAAGTCATCCTTACGGAAGTGGGGCCCCGGGACGGTTTTCAATTTGAAAAGGAAATTATCCCCACGACACTTAAAGTCAAGATTATTGAAGGCCTTGCAGCCTCCGGTATCCGTCATATTCAAGTAACCTCATTCGTTCACCCCAAAC
>CAZWGD010000043.1:3821-9673 GCA_964633235.1 uncultured Desulfobacteraceae bacterium
CCCAAACGGGTGCCGCAAATGGCGGATGCCGAAAAGTTGTTGCGCATTCTGCCCAGAGTTAAAGGCATCCATTACCACGGCCTGGTCCTAAACCCAAAAGGCTTGTCGCGAGCCATGCTGGCCGGATTAGACTTTGTGGAAATCTCTTCATCTGCAAGCAACACCCACAGCCTCCAAAATACCGGAATGCCTCGCCGGAAAGCCTTTAACCGGGCCAGGGACATGGTGATCCTGGCCCAAAAAAACAACCTGCGGGTACGGGCCGGAATTCAATGTGCCTTCGGGTATCTCAGCACCGCCGACATACCGCCTTCGCGGGTTTTCAAAATGGTCCAAGACTACACGGCCTTGGGTGTCGACATGCTGATATTGGCCGACACCACCGGAATGGCAACCCCTCTTTCCATCTCCCGTATGTTGAGACGCATGCATCCTTTTTCCGTGCCTGTGGGCTTGCATTTGCATGATACGCGGGGGTTGGGGCCGGTGAATGTCATGGCCGGATTAAAGGCGGGAGTGGTCCGCTTCGATACCGCTCTCGGCGGAATGGGGGGATGCCCGTTCATACCCGGGGCCGCCGGAAATATCTCCACGGAAGATACGCTACATTTATTACATGCCCATAACATGGAAACCGGAGTTGACATTGCTGCGGTAGCTGCTTGTTCTCGGACGCTTGAAAAATATTTCGGCAAACGATTTTCCGGAAAGGTGCACCGGTTGACCTGATGCGTAGAGGCTTTCAGTTTGTCTTTTTGGCAAGGCTAGAAGGCGCTTTCCTGAAAAAGGCATATTGTGCATACGTTGTCGAGGGGAAGCGGCTGTTAACGCAGTCCCAAAAACCTGTTTTGAAAGACTATCAGCGGCTGTGTTTTTTCAGCACCTTGCCGTTTTGATCCATGATAAGAAGCTGATACCCCTGGCCCGTGGCCTGATGGATCACTTCTCCGATCTCAATGGCTTGAACCTCTACTTTCAGGGTGGGGTCCCTGACCAAAGTATGCAGACCTGTCTGGGCGCTCTCCCTATCCGGGAATGCGGGAATAAACCGAATCCCGTTTTCCGGGTCGTGCTGGCCCAGCAAGGTTTCATCCCCATCGGGGTCCTGAATGATGACCCACACCCATCCCGCTGTGTCGGCATGTTTTTGCATGGCTTGTACTACAGTCGAATATTATTTCAGCGGCTAGTGAAAGATTGACATTGCCCTGGTGTTTGGTTAAAAATATGCTCTATAGTATAAATTTATGGCTTTTGAAAGCGATTTCGGATATTATTAAGACTTTGTATAACAATGATTATCACGACAGTTTAAAGGGAGAGGAGAACAGCATATGGCACTTCCAAAGATGCAAAACTACATCAACGGTGAATGGACAGCTTCCAACTCGACAACCCTAGGGGACGTCTGGTGCCCGGCCACGGGCGAAAAAATCGCCACGGTGCCCTACAGCACCCGTGAAGATGTCGATCTGGCGGTAAAGGCCGCCAGGGACGCTTTTTTAGAGTGGCGCACCACCCCGCCCCTCTCGCGAGCCAGATATCTTTTTCGTTTGAAAGAGGCCTTCGAGGAAAACTTTGAAGACATTGCCCGAGTTCTCACCACCGAACAGGGCAAAGCCATTGATGAGGCCCGGGGCGAGGTGCGGCGGATGATCGAAAACGTAGAGCATGCCACCGGTGTCACCACCCTGATGACCGGGTATACCATGGAAGACATAGCCCAGGGCATTGACTGTTTCGGTCACCCTCAACCTCTGGGGGTATTTGCCGCTATTGTTCCCTATAACTTTCCCGCCATGGTGGCGTGGTGGTTTCTCCCCTACGCGATTGTAAGCGGCAACACCTTCATCGTAAAACCTTCTGAACAGGTACCCATGACCCAGACAAAGATATTTGAGATTCTTGATGATATCGGATTTCCCGAGGGCGTCGTTAACATGGTCCATGGATCCAGGGAAGTGGTCAACAGCCTGCTGGACCATCCGGACATCGAGGGCATTTCCTTTGTGGGCGCCACCCCCACAGCCAAATACATTTACCAGCGCTGCGGTGAAACCGGGAAGCGGGTTCAGGCCCTGGGCGGCGCTAAGAACATCGTGGCCGTTACACCGGATGCCAATATCGATGCCGCCATGCCCTCCCTGACAGCCTCCTTTTTCGGCTGTAGCGGCCAGCGGTGTCTTTCCGGATCCATACTGGTCCCAGTTGGAGATGCGGCTGAAGGGCTCAAAGAAAAATTTATCGCGGCCGCCAAAACCATCAAGGTCGGTGATGGACTGGATGAACAGGTCACCATGGGTCCGGTGGTCAGCGCGGCCCATAAGGAAAGGGTGCTGGGATATATTCGAAAGGGACTGGAGGAAAAGGCCGATTTGGTTCTGGATGGCCGCGATGTGTCCGTTGACGGATACCCCAACGGTTTTTTTGTAGGCCCCACCATTTTCGATAACGACAAGCCTGCCATGACCATTGCCAGTGAAGAAATCTTCGGTCCCGTGGTTAGTATGGTGCGGGCAAAGGATATGGATGAAGTCATCGATTTGATCAACACCCGGAATTACGGCAACGCGGCCTGTCTGTACACCTCCGACGGCGGTGCGGCCAGGGAGTTCAAGTATCGGGTCAAACCCAGCATGGTGGGCATCAATATTGGAATTGCCGCACCCATGAGCTTTTTCCCTTTTGGCGGAGCCGGCAACTCCATGTTTGGTGATATCAAAGCCCATGGCCAGGAGATCTTCAAATTTTTCACCGACACCAAGGTGGTCATTGAGCGTTGGCTGTAACCATCCCATGGGCGGAGAACCGGAGGAAAGCAAACATGCCGTTAACTAATTTTGGCAGTATTCTTAATTTCGCGGAAAAACTGGAAACCCGGGATCAGGACTTTTATAATGACATAGCGGAAAACCCCGTGTGTGCAGGCCACAGGCAGATGTTCATGCAATTTGCCGCCGATGCAAAAAAAAATTGCCAGGCAATTTTACGTACCCGCCGGGAAAATATAACTGAAATGATTCTGGAACCGATTGAAAATTTCACCCGGGCGCCCTTTGACGATGACTTTCCAATGGCCGATAACTTCAGTACCGGCGATGCCCTGACCAACGCCCTTCATCGGGAAACAAGGGCCGAGGGCTATTACCGGGAAGCGTCTAATAAACTAAAAGCCCTCCCCGAGGTCGCTCGCGCCCTAAAACAGATCGCCAAAAAAAGAGCGGCGCATAAGAAGAAGCTGGAAGAGGTTTCGTCCGGTTCCTGAAATAGAAAGAATGAAAGCCGGCAGTAAAGGTTAAATGTGCATTGACACCCGCTGCGGCTGATCGCCAAAAGAATGATTCGGGAGGCAACCCTAGCCCCAATAAGGAGATCGTACATGGTTAATATGGATAAGAAAATCAGGGAATTTACTGAAAACACATTCGGCACCTGGAATTGGCAGAAACTGTGGCAAACGCCCCTGCTGGTAACCGATGCGGAAGGCGTCTACTTTTATGATGATAAGGGCAAACCGTATATCGATTTTTCCTCCCAGCTCATGTGTTCCAACCTGGGTCATAAAAACAAGGCTATCATCGAAGCCATCATTAAACAAACGGAAAAGCTGCCCTATGCCGCACCGGGATTCGCCACCGAGGCGGCCATCGACGCGGTAGCGGCCATCCGTTCGGTAATGCCCGCCGGACTCAGCAAGTTCTTCTTTTCCACCAGCGGCACTGAGGCTAATGAAGGTGCCCTGGTGATTATACGCCTGTCCAAAACTCCGGCCTATAAAGTTATTTCACGCTACCACTCCTATCACGGTGCCACCCCTGCCGGGATGGCCTTTACCGGTGATCCCCGGAGATGGCCGGTTGAACAGGTCGGCTACACCGTGGATGGGGTGCTTTTTGCACCGGACTGCTACTGCTATAGATGCCCGTTTGCATCCACCTATCCTGAATGCAATATTCAATGTGCCCGCTACCTTGATTATATGATCAAGGAAGAGGGCAATGTGGCGGCCATGATCGTGGAGCCTGTTGTCGGCACCAACGGCCGCATCGTCCCGCCCCCCGAGTATTTCCCCCTTGTTCGCAAAATATGTGATGACAATAATGTACTCTTGGTGGCGGATGAGGTCATGACCGGCTGGTTCAGGACCGGAAAACCCTTTGCCATGGATCTTTGGGACGTCACGCCCGACATTATGACCACCGCCAAGGGCTGTACCAGTGCTTACACACCCGTGGGTATCACCGCCACCACGCGGGAGGTGGCGGATTTTTTTGAAGAGACGCTTTTCTGCCATGGACATACCTATGCCAACCACGCCCTGGCCCTTTCGGCCATCCCACCGGCCGTGGCCGAATATCAAAAGCTGGAAACCTCCGGCTTGCTCGCTGAAGTAAGTCAACATCTGAAAGAAAAACTCTACAACCTGGCGGATAATCATGATTGTATCGGCGATGTCAGGGGTATAGGTCATTTCTGGGGCATCGAGATCGTGAAGAACCGTGAAACCAAGGAACCGTTCAATATTAAGGCCGACAAGATCAGCGGCAAACCGCTCATGACCGCTAGAATCGCCGGTGATGCCATGAAAAACGGTCTGTATATGGCACCCTGGTATGACACCCTGGTTATCGCCCCCCCTTTGATCATTACCAAGGAACAGGTGGATGAAGCTGTCGATATTTTGGACAAATCGCTTAAAATCGGTGACGCCGAGGCAGTACACACCAGCGTGGCCGCCTCCAGAAGCGCCGAGTTTTAACCACGATTATTCTAGGAAAACGGCCCATGGAAGCTGAGGTGACGGCATCCAACGGCTGTCCCGGATTCAGGGCGGCCGGCATCGCTGCGGGAATAAAAAAAAATCAGTGCAAGGACCTGGGAATAATTTTATCCGAATCACCGGCCAGCACAGCCGGTGTTTTTACCCGCAACCGCGTACAGGCGGCGCCGGTGCTGCTGGATCGAAGGCGGATTCAGGCGGGACACTGCAGGGGGGTTATCGTCAACAGTGGAAACGCCAACTGCTGCAACGGCCAACAGGGAATCGTCGATGCCGAAACCACGGCCAGACTGGCGGCGGAAGCCCTGGGTATTCCGGAAGAGACCATGCTGGTGGCCTCCACCGGTGTGATCGGACAGCCCATGCCCATGCAAAAGGTGCGGGACGGGATACCGCGGCTGATCACATCACTGCGACCCGGGGGATTCCTAGACTTGGCCGAGGCCATCATGACCACCGACACCGTGCCTAAAATCATCACCAGGCGAGGTAGGCTGCACGGTACGCCGTATACGGTTCTTGGAATGGCCAAAGGGGCCGGCATGATTCGCCCGGATATGGCCACCATGCTATGCTTCCTGTGCACCGATCTGCAGGTTCCGGCAAGCATCTTACAAGAAACCCTCATCACGGCCGTGGACCGTTCCCTCAACTGTATCACCATCGACGGTGACACCAGCACCAATGACACCACCTTACTCTTCGCCAACGGGCAGTCCGGCCTCCAGGTGCGGACCAGGAAAGACCGCACGGCATTTCAGGCAGTTTTGGATGGCGTTCTGGTCCATCTGTCCAAAGCCCTGGTCAGGGACGGTGAGGGCGCCACGAAGCTGGTCGAAATCGAGGTCAGGGGATCTGAAAGTGTAGCCGACGCCCGTTTGGTCGCCGATACCATCTCCCATTCAAGCCTGGTGAAAACCGCCCTATTTGGTGAAGATGCCAATTGGGGCCGCATCATGGCCGCCGCGGGCAGATCGGGTGTCCCCATAGCCGGGGATAAGCTAGAGATCTTTTTTGATAATACCCGGGTGGTTGAAAATGGAATCGGAAAGGGCGCCAGTGCCGAAGCCGA